>JBGTCP010000629.1:0-20588 GCA_041748815.1 Chthoniobacterales bacterium | reverse complement strand
GCACAACATGCAGCGTCCTCATAGCGGCGCAGGCCCATGAGTGCGATCAGTTTTAGGTGAATGAGAGCTGGTTGTTGTTGTTGTTCCTGGGTAAGAGACTCCACTTCAGCTAGCGAATCCTCGGGCATGGCCAGTTCGAGGAAGCCTGCTGCGGCATTTGCACGTGAAATCATATCCACATCATCCGGCAAATCATAAACTGGGGAGTCTGTATCCGTTGGCAAAGCTATCGTCATGAGAGTTTTAGATGCGATTTCCGTGCCAACTCCTACAAAAAATCAGCCTCATGTCCAGTGAGCTTGATTCGCTATTCAAAGAGCGTCCTTGCAGCGTGCTCTGCAATTCGATACCCAGATGTTAAATGAGTTATCCATCTTCATGATCCAGCTCCGTAATCAAATCATCGCCGCCGTCAGTCTCCTCGTGTTCATTGCTGCCGGAGTTTTGTATTACAACATCTGGGTCGTGCAGCGGCCATTTGGCGTGATCCTTGTCATCTCAGATGCGCTCACCATGGAAAATATCGCGAGCTCACGCCTCGTGGATGGGAAGAGTCCGCGGAGACTCGAAATCGAGTCCATGACCGATGTGGCCCTACTGAGCAATCTCAGCCGATCTCACTCCGCCGCCAACCCGCTGGCCAACACAGTCGCCTTGTCCACTGGAATGAAATCCCATCGCACCATCGACCGGATCATCCAGGACGGCGGCAAACCCGGCAGGCTCCTCATCGAACAGGCCCGCCGGAGGGGCAGGTCGTCGGGCATCGTGACCAATACCGATCTCACCTCCCATGTCGTGGCACCGTTTTATACCCAGATCGCCACATCCCGCACACTCATTGATCGCGCACGTGCTCTGACGGAAAACGAAAATCTCGACATCATTATCGGCACAGGCGTGGAGGACTTCATCCCGACGGAGATGGACGGCAAACGTATCGACGGACGCAACCTGCTGCGGGAATTTTCAGATGCGGGATTCCATGTGCACACCGATCCCTCCGAGCTGCAATCCAAAGCGATCTGGGGTGTCCCCCGCACCATTGCGGTCTTTGAAGATATCAGCCTTGTGGACTCCCTTGCCCGGCCGACGGCAAATACCAGCTTTCAGAATGCTGTGGCTGAGGCAATCCGTGCGCTCCAGTACAACCGCCGCGGTTACCTCCTCATTGTGAACGTGAGCGGCGATGCCGGTGACACGCCCGCCTCCGGCCCGACCGCGCAGGCGATCACGGATTTTTTGCTACTCGACAGCACACTCAAAACTGCACGCCAATACGCCGGGCGTAAGTCGTTGATCATTGCTGTGGGAAGGCCAAAACTCAACCAGCGCAATGCCTCCGATGTGGTAGCACTTTCCAGCGGCGAAGGCTCGGATGAAATCAATGGCATTATTAAAGATACGGATCTCTACTCGATCATCGTCTCGCACCTGTAAAAGCGGAAAAAATGCGCCCGCTGGCAGTCCGGGTAGCGAAGCTTTGTTTTATGACCACCGCCATCCACTGGTTCCGCAGGGACCTCCGCATCACAGATAACACGGCGCTCAATGCAGCGGTGAAATCCGCAGACGCTGTCATTCCGGTCTATATCCCGAGCACCTGGAAAAAAGAACACCCATGGACAGGGCCGATGAAGCAGCAATTTTTATGCGGCTGCCTGGAATCACTTTCCAAAAATCTGGACGCAGCAGGTGGCAAGCTCCACATCCGGTCCGGGAACGCGATTGACATCCTGGAAAAACTGGTGCGCGAGTCGGGAGCCACGGCCATTCACACGAACCGCGACCCGGATCCCTTTGGCCGCCAAGTCGAGGAACAACTCAAAACGCTCGGCAACAAGCTGGGGATACAGATCCATGTTCATCAGGACGCAGCCATGCATGAACGCGACGAGGTGGTGAAAGGTGATGGAGAGCCGTACCGGGTTTTCACACCTTACTCAAAAGCGTGGCTGAGGCTTGATAAATCCAGCCCCAGCCCCAAGCTCTCCCGAATCACCACCCCGTCCGGCCTGGCTTCTGAAAGCGTGCCCACCCTGGCACATTGGGATCTTCAATTACCTGAGGGCGCTGAGATCATTGAGCCTGGCGAACGAGCGGCTCGGAAACGCTTGGAGAGCTTTCTCTCAGGCGCTGCCACAAGCTACGAAGCCGACCGCAATACCATGGCGGGACAAACGACTTCACGCATTTCGCAGGACCTGCGCTTTGGCCTGCTCTCGATCAGGAACGTTTACCACGATTGCCGCGCTGCGGCTGCCGGCACCAATGCCAGCGGGCGTCAATCCATCAACACCTTCATCAGTGAACTCATCTGGCGGGAGTTTTATTTCCAAATCCTCTGGTTCCAACCCGGGGTGCTCGATCACGAGTTCACTGAAAAATACCGCGGACTGAAGTGGCAACCACCGGGTGAGAAATTCCAGGCATGGTGCGATGGCCGCACCGGGTTCCCGGTGGTCGATGCTGCGATGCGCCAGCTCAAAAGAACCGGATTTATGCACAATCGCGCACGCATGATCACCGCGATGTTTCTTACCAAGGATCTGCAAATCGATTGGCGCGAGGGCGAGCGTTATTTCATGCAGCAACTCGTGGACGGCGAGATCGCCAGCAACAACGGCGGCTGGCAATGGAGCGCCGGCACCGGAGCTGATGCCGCCCCTTATTTCCGAATCCAAAACCCCTGGTCACAAACAAAACGTTTCGACCCCGATGGCGAATACATCCGCACCTGGATCCCCGAGCTTAAAAACGTTCCCGCCAAGAAATTCCAGGAGCCGCCAATCGATGGCAGACCCATCGCCCCGGGTTATCCTGCTCCCATCGTGGATCATTCCACCGAGCGCGACAACGCGCTCGAAATGTTCAGGAGCCACGGGTGAGCACGCGGTTGCTCACTTGATCGTGGAGCAGGCGATATTCGGATTGGCTGGATTGACGTCGATGCTGCGGTCTTTCGGTATGACAACCAGGTCCATATCTTCCATGGAAATCGCTCCTAAAAGCACTTGATCGCCAATCACCAAAGCACCACCGAGCCCTACCCGGTTTTTGAAATGAATCTCAAGCGGACCCATGTAAGGAAGGAGACGTTTCGATCCGTCGGCGATGGTTGCCTCCTTTTCGTCATACTGATCGAGACGAAGTTGAATCGCCACGTGTTCGGGGATGCATGTATGCACTGCGCCTGTGTCGGCGAGCGCTTCAACAGAGATGGGTTCCAACTCTGGATACCGTGGATTGCGGAGTGTGATCATGGTATAGACGAGTCCCATCTCAAGGATCGTATGGATTAATGAGCCCGCAACAACCTTTTTCGAAGCCAAAGCTAACGAGCCTCCAATTGGACGGTGGGACGACCAATTTCACGCGTTTCCCGGTTTTTGCAAAAAAGTCTTTGACATCGCCGGGCCAGACCCCTAATTTTCCGCCCCCTTCTTCAACCGGGAGGGCATTTCATCATGCGCACATTTTCCGCTAAAAACAACGAGACCGACCGCAAGTGGTACATCATTGACGCAACCGACCAGATCCTTGGTCAGGTTGCCGAGCGTGCTGCCCGCCTCCTGCGTGGCAAAGACAAGCCAACATTCACTCCGAACATCGATACCGGAGATTTTGTCATCATCATCAACGCAGAAAAAGTGCGTGTCAGCGGCAAAAAAGAAGACCAGAAAATCTACCGCAGCTTCTCCGGATACGTTGGCGGACACAAATCCGAATCCCTCGGTCACCGCCGCGCCCGCAAGCCGGAACTCATCCTCGAAAGCGCTGTGCGCGGTATGATCCCACACAACTGCCTGGGTCGCGCCATCTACACCAAGCTGAAAGTTTACGCTGGATCCGCTCACCCACACGAAGCTCAGCAACCTCAGACCCTCGCTCTTTAACCTTTTTTTTCCACACCTAAAACCACCATTATGGCAACAACTCAGGAGTTCATCGGCACCGGACGCCGTAAAAATGCAGTCGCATCTGTGCGGCTCCGCAAAGGCGAAGGCAAATATGAAGTGAATGGCCGCGTGCTGGAAGATTACTTCTGCACCGAGTCCCTCCGATCCACCGCCCTTGAGCCACTTCATTCGACCGGCACCGCCAAAGAATTTGATGTCATCGTAAAAGCCTCCGGCGGCGGTCTCGCCGGCCAGGCGGGCGCAGTGAGCCTCGGCATCGCGCGTTCACTCCTGGAATTTGATCCAGACCTTCGTCCGAAACTACGTGCAGAAGGATTTCTCACACGCGATCCTCGCATGAAAGAGCGCAAAAAATCCGGTCAGCCCGGAGCACGCAAGCGCTTCCAGTTCTCCAAACGCTAATTTTTTCCCGAAGCCTGTATGCCCGCCTCTGCGGATTCTTTTCAGGCATTTCCTTTCTTCCCCGAAATTGCTCCGGGTGATCGGCCAATGGCCGGTTTCCCGGGGTTTTTCGTTTCAACCCGAATTTTGCAGGCGCAGACGTCTTGACGCTCCCGCACTGCTTAGATAGTTTCCCAATCTGATGAAGCGACTTTTTTACGGAACTCTAGCACTGCTCACGGCAGCAGCCGCATTACCACTCACTGTTGAAGCGCAGCGAATTGAGCGCGACGGTGATTCATTCACATTGCGCGCCGAAGATGAAATGGCCGATGCCGGCAGCGCGGCAGACCAGTTTAATTCAGCAGCAGAAGCTGACCGCTCCGGCAATGCCAGCCGTGCTTACTCCGGCTATCGTAAAGTGGAACGCCGCTTCCCATCCTCCGATGAAGCGCCGCGCGCGCTGTTCCGGATGGGTCAACTGCGCGAGGCAGCAGGAGACTTCTCCCGCGCCTTTGACGATTATCAGAGGCTCATCGAGCGCTATCCAAACAGCCCTGACTTCAATCCAGCGATTGAGAGCCAATTTAAGATTGCCACGCTCTTCCTGGAAGGCGAACGCCAGAGATTGCTGGGTGTGCCGACGCTTCCCTCCATGGACCGTGCCCGCGAGATGTTCCAGAAGGTGATCGCGAATGCACCGTTCAGTCGTTATGCGCCGCTCGCTCAGTTCAGCACGGGACTTACTTTCCAAAAACAAAATCTGCCAAACGAAGCAATCCGCGAGTACCAGGTCGTGCTGGATCGCTATGAAAACAGCGACTCTGCGGACGACGCGCTTTATCAAATCGGTGCAGTGTGGCTGGAGCAGGCCCGGCGTGGCTCCAACGATACCACTGCGGCAAGCCGCGCGATCGATGCATTTGACGATTTTCTACTAAGATTCCCCGACAGCGAAAAAGCACCGCAAGCGCGCGAAAACCTCGAGACACTTCAAGGGCGCCAAACCCAGGATGCCATGAGCATTGCGCAGTTTTATGACCGCACGCGCAAATATCGCGCTGCCGCCATTTATTACAGCGAAGTGGTCAAACAGGAGCCAAATTCCGAGGACGGTCAATTGGCCAGTGCGCGGATCGATGAATTGCGCTCCATGGTAGGTGAAGCAGATCTTGAAATCCCAACCGGCAGCCCTGAGACCGCAGAGACCGCCCGCGCAAGCCGCCGTATGCAGGCAAAGATTGATACCGCGGCCCGCCCGGATTACGCCGGCCCGCCAGCTCCAGAAAGAGCTCCCGAAGTGGCACCGGCCCGTCCGTCCATGCGCACTTCCGAGAGCGACCTTGCACCACTCCCGCCTGCAATCGAACCATCCCTGCCCAACGAATGAGACTCCTACTTACCGCCACTTTTGCTTTGCTCCTCACGGGATGCGCCGGATACCAACTCGGCGGCATCAAGCCGTTTGTGATGGAAGACATTCAAACTGTGTCCATCCAGACCTTTGCGAACGAAACTCTCACGCCCCGCATCGAAGTCCTAGCTGCAAACAGCCTGACAAAAGCGATCCAGGAAGATGGCACGTACCGCATCCTTCCAAACACCGTGGCTGATGCGGTTATCTACGGCAAAGTCACCGAAGTCAGCCGCAGCCAGGCGCGTGCTGTGCGCGGGAATTCTTTTGAAACCCGTGAGTTCAATCTTTTCGTAACACTCGAGATCCAAGTCATGAACCGCGTAACAGGGGAGATCCTTGCCACCCGCACTGCACGTGGAGCGACCAGCTTTTTCTTCAGCGATGACCTTCTCCAGGAAGAGCGTCAGGCATTGCCATTGGCGATGGAGCAGGCGGCTCAGAACCTGACCAGCAGTATCGCCAACGGATTTTGAGTGAGGCCTGCACAGGCACACTCTATCTGGTCCCGACGCCAATCGGGAATCTACAGGACATCACACTTCGCGCACTCGAAGTCCTCAAAGGCGTGGACCTCATCGCCGCTGAAGACACGCGGCACGCCCGTATTCTCTTGGACCGTCATGCAATCCAGACTGCGATAACCAGCTACCACGAGCACAACGAGCGCAGCAAAGCGCCGGAACTCATCAGCCAGATTCAGAGCGGCAAGTCCATTGCCATCATCACGGATGCCGGGATGCCCTGCATCTCCGATCCCGGCTTCCACGTGCTCCAGGCAGCACGCGAAGCAAACATCCCTGTCACCGTCCTGCCGGGTCCGTCGAGTGTGATCACAGCATTCGCTGCCAGCGGATTTGGCGGCGGAAGCTTTTATTTTGGGGGATTCCTCCCTCCGAAGTCCGGTGGACGCCAAACGGAGCTGGAAGCTGCCCGTGATCGATCCTGCGCGAGCATCTATTTTGAATCACCCCACCGCATTCAAAAATCCATGCATGTGCTGCAGGAAATTGCCCCGGAGCGCGCCATCTTCATTGCACGCGAGATGACAAAACATTTTGAAGAGTATTTGCACGGAAGCCCTGCGGATTTACTCACAGCCTTGAATGCACGCGATGCCATCAAAGGTGAATTTGTCCTCGTCATCTCAGGCCTCACCAAACGTGAAGCTCGCGAGCAAACAAAACGCTGAAGCGCACGTCCGGCACATGCGCTCTAAGGTGCGTTTAGCTGGATAGGAAAAACTTTCCCCGGCACTCCGTTCACCACCAACTCTATCCCTTGAGAGCCGGGGTAATACCGTCGGGTTGTGATCGGGCGGAACGAAAACTTACCCTTCACCTTCCTGGATTCTTTTGCAGTCAGAGAAAACCTGCGGCTTCGAAATACTTTGCGTGCCAGTGATCCATTGCCTTTCTGAAAATGCAGCGCGATATCCAGGAAAACCTGCACTTCGGATGCCGCGGGATTGAACAACTCGCACTCGTAGTGCACATCTCCACCCCACTCGATCTCAGCAGCCATCACTTGAAATGAACGGACATCCACCTGCGCAGTTTGTTCCACTCCAAGCATTCGCAACGCCTCGGCGTCGCCCTGCTTCACCAAAGTCCGCAACGCGCGGCGTGCCAATGGTTGATGAAAAGAGGATCCAGCCTTTTCCCATCGCTGAAGCATGTTTTTCACGTGATCAGGATGCGCCACACTGAAATCATTCAAGTGGTTTGCCACTGAGAGACGCACATACGCCGACGGGTCATCGTGCAGCGCATCCAGAATCGGTTGCGTAAGTTGTGGATTGCCCAAAAGCTCCGGCAACTTTCCGGCCCACGGTAAATTCGGACGGCACCCTTCACTTGCCAACCGCCGTACATGTTCATTCTTATGCCGCGTCCATGCGAGCATCTGCCGCAGTGCCGCATCGCGGCGCAGTTTGAGAAATGGCCTCACGGCAAACTCACCGGTGAAATACGGTGTCATGTGTGCCAGCATCCGCATGGAGAGCGAAAAATGCCCCAATCCCCGGATTGCAACCACCTCGATCAATGGCCACGCTTCAAATCCCTCCAAACCATTCTCCACCGCGTCCAGCAGGACCGGAAATGCCTCCTTCGGAGATTCAGGCAGTTCCGTGATCACACGCCCGGCAATTAACAACATGCGTGCTTTCAGTTCCAGAGGCTTGAGCGCATCAGCGAGCCCAGATTGGAAGCGTTTTCTGTTGAATGGCGGATGTGCCCGTTGGACCGCCTGCGAAATACGCAGCGCGGCATCTATTG
Organism: Chthoniobacterales bacterium; assembly: GCA_041748815.1. Lineage (GTDB taxonomy): Bacteria > Verrucomicrobiota > Verrucomicrobiia > Chthoniobacterales > CAKUMP01 > JBGTCP01. The sequence goes on along the minus strand of JBGTCP010000629.1, from coordinate 12,594 downwards.
AAAGTTTATTTTTAAAAGGTTCCATGACTTGCACCATTCTAATTCCGATGGCATGAAGGGAATGTGATAATTTCGACGCATAAATGGAATCCCATTGACTCAAATTGTTGTGGTTGGGAAGGTCGGAAGTAGATGGATTATTTTCTCCTGAATCGAAGTCCGCAATTCTCACATCCGGCATCTGTCACCCCTCCCATGGCATCATGAGTTCACGCACTGTCAACATCGGCCTGGTCCAAATGAGTTGTGAGCCCGAGGTAGCCAAAAACCTCGCAAAAGCAGAAGCCCGCATCGCAGATGCTGCCGCGCAAGGAGCGCAGATCATCTGCCTGCAGGAGCTTTTCACATCGCAGTATTTTTGCCAGGCCGAAGACCACGAATTCTTTAAACTCGCTGAGAGCATCCCCGGCCCCAGCACAGAGGCAATGTGTGCCGCTGCGAAAAAACACAGCGTGGTCATCATCGCCAGCCTGTTCGAAAAACGCGCTCCCGGCCTCTACCACAACACCGCCGCAATCATTGATGCCGATGGCACTTATCTCGGCAAATACCGCAAAATGCACATCCCGGATGACCCGCAATTTTATGAGAAATTTTTCTTCACACCCGGCGATCTCGGCTTCCGCTCGTGGCAAACTGCCTACGCAAAAATCGGAGTCTGCGTTTGCTGGGACCAGTGGTATCCCGAATCCGCCCGCCTCACAGCCCTGAGCGGTGCGGAAATTCTATTTTTCCCGACCGCCATTGGCTGGCATCCCTCTGAGAAGGAGGTCTATGGCAAGCGGCAGCACAGCTCGTGGGAAACAATCCAGCGATCGCATGCCATCGCCAACGGCTGCTACGTTGCAGTGCCAAACAGAGTCGGCCATGAAGCACCTTCGGGCGGTGATGGGATCGAGTTCTGGGGGCAAAGTTTCATCTGCGACCCCAGCGGAGAGATCATTTCCAAAGCGGGAGCCGGCGAGGAAATCCTCATTGCCACTGCTGACCTCGATTACCTTGACCAACAACGCACACACTGGCCTTTCCTGCGGGATCGGCGCATCGATGCATATGGCGACATCAACCGCCGCTTCATCGATTAACTCCCACTGAATCCGCATGGCACCTTCCAAAAAATCCCCAGCTCCCGACACACCCACATCCCTGGGCTATCGCATGCCTGCTGAGTGGGAACCGCATGAGGCCACGTGGCTTTCATGGCCAAAAAAGGATGGCATCAGCTTCCCGGGAACCTACGAAAAAATCATGCCGGTTTTTGCAAAAATCGTAGACTCACTCGCGGAGTCCGAAGAAGTGCGCATCAACGTGGCGGATCAGGCAGCAGAGGACTTTGTGCGGTCTGTCATCAAAGACGTCCGCCATAATCATGTGCGCTTTTTCCACATCCCAACCAATGAGCCATGGTGCCGCGACCATGGACCCATTTTTGTGGTGCGCGATAAAGCGCCGAAGCTCGCCATCGTTGATTGGGGCTACAACGCGTGGGGATTTAAATACCCGCCATTCGATCTCGACGATGACGTGCCGATCCGCATCAGCGAGCGCTTAAACCTACCCATCTATTCGCCCGATATGATCCTGGAAGGAGGCTCGATCGATGTAAATGGTGAGGGAGCCCTGCTCACCACAACCTCCTGCCTGCTCAATCCGAATCGCAATCCTGAGATGAATCAGTCGCAGATCGAGAGCATGCTGAAAGCCAACCTCGGAGTGAAGCAAATCCTGTGGCTCGGCGATGGGATCGAAGGCGATGACACCGATGGACACATCGACGATATTTGCCGGTTCATCGGTCCCCAACATGTGGTGCTCACTCTCGAAGAGGACTATGAGGACGAAAATTACATGGCTCTGCAGGACAACCTCTCGCGACTCACCGAACAAAAGGTCGGTGGCAAATCGCTGAAAGTCACCCGCCTTCCAATGCCATCCAAACTCGTGCGCGACGGAATGCGGCTTCCTGCCAGCTTCGCAAATTTCTACATCGCAAACAAAGCAGTCCTCGTCCCGTCCTTCTCCGACCCGAACGACAAACTCGTGAAGTGCATCCTCCAGTCCGCATTCCCGGACCGCGAAATCGTCCAGATCGATTGCCGCGAGTTGATTTGGGGACTCGGTGCCTTCCATTGCCTCACCCAGCAGCAGCCTGCAGTCTGAGCGCTATGCCCGTCAAACTCACCTCATGGAATGTGAACGGAATCCGCGCCTGCCAAAAGGCCGGATTTGAAGATTTTCTAACCGGATCGCAGTCCGATATTTTCTGCGTGCAGGAAGTGAAAGCTAATGCGGATCAAATCGAGCTCAAGCTTCCGCAGGGCTGGCATGCAATCTGGAATTCCGCACAGCGAAAGGGTTACTCCGGCACGGCCATCTTTACCAGATTCGCACCGGAGAAGGTCTCGTTCGGGATTGGTGACGCGGAAGGTGATTCCGAGGGACGTGTGATCAATGCTGAGTTTGAAGACTTCATACTCGTGAATGTTTACACGCCGAACTCCAAGCGAATGCTCGAGCGCTTAACCTATCGTCACCAAATTTGGGACCGGGCATTTCTCAAGCACCTCCAACACATGGAAAAACGCAAGCCCGTGATCTTTTGCGGCGACCTGAACGTGGCTCACACCGCAGATGACCTCGCCCGCCCAAAGGAAAACCGCCGTATTGCTGGATTCACCGATGAGGAACGCGAGGGCATTCAAAATATTATAGATGCCGGCTTCATCGATACGTTTCGCGAGTATGTAAAAGGCAATGGCCACTATACCTGGTGGAGCTACATGAATCAGGCACGCCCGCGCAATATCGGATGGCGCATCGACTACTGGTGCATTTCTCCAAAACTCCGCTCCCGCCTTGCAGCCGCAAAAATCCACCCTGAGATCATGGGCTCCGATCACTGCCCGGTCTCAATGGTCCTGGATAGTTAATGGCCGCTCCTTTAACGCAGCGAATCCAGCACGCCTGCCACTGCAGCGCGATCCGCAGCATACTTCGCTCCGCACCGCGGGCAACTGATCGACAACACATCGTCACCCGCAAACAGGTCTTCCACCCGCGATTTGCCTAGGGCTGCCACAGCTGCAAATATTTTTTCGAGCGTGCACTCACATCCAAAATAGTAGTGACGAGTTTGAAGCAGACGTGTGGTTTCCGCCTCGTCTAATGCGGCAACATCCGAGGCACTGAGCGCCTCGATCCAATCGAAATCCGCATCGGGCATCGGCGCAACCAGCGCGAATTCCTCAGCGTCCTCCATACGGAAAAATCGCACCGGCAGCTGTTGGCTCTGCCGGTAAAACATCTCCGCCGCGACAATCACATCGTTGCCATCAAACGGCACCACGCTTTGATACACAGGTTTGCCGGGCGTCACCACCTGCGCGATGAATACATTCTCCTCGCCGTCCCTCACATCTTCCGTGAATCCACGCCCGGTTACATTTCCCATTTGAGTGCTCCCGGTCACAAACAAATTCAGTTTCGGATCTTCAAAATGAATGGTCCAGGCCACCACTTCCGCGGGCGGGCGCGACATCAGATGCAGAGTCATTGCCGCCAACGCGTCCTTCAGCATACTGTCTATCGCACCCTCATACTTCAGCCCGTGCTGCATGAGGTGCAGATAGTAATCGGTGTAGAGCTCCGAAAACTTCGCCTTTGTGACCAATGCGTTCCGCCCGCGCACAAACGTGCTCGTCACCGGGATATGCGCCGCATCCGTGGGTTCAGCCATAAATCCTCCCCTGAATTTAAAGCAACCCGCGCTGCTGAAAGTCGTTCATATTTCCGCCGGCGGAATCCCGGATGATATCCACTGTGAATTTCAACAGACAGACCTCCCACCCCTCGTCCACGCCATGGATCACCGCGCGCATCGGGTCGTCCGACGCATCCGCCTCCCCTGCGATGCGGTTAAGAACAGAATCCATGTGATCGTGCACGATGCTTTCCGTGACATCTGTTTTGCGCACCGAGAAGCCATACTTCAGGAAAGCCATATTTTCCATCGACCGGCGCATCGAGTCCGCAAACTCCTCCGCGCGCTCTCCGAAGCCTTCCAACAGTAGCCGCGACATACGGTCCGGCGTCATGATCTGCGGCTTTTCAGCATGGATTTTTCCATTGCGCACGCGCACCTCATTCACGCTATCCATCATTTCCGTGACCAGATGGAACTCAAAAACCGTGCTCCCAAACGTCGAAATCCGCCGCTCGGGGCTGCGGATCACACGGGTGTTCTCAATCGCATATTCAAAGTCGTCCTGATTAAACATTGTCACGCACCATACGCCCACCTGAACCGCATTCCAGCGAATAATCAACCCGGAGGAAACTCATTGATACTCCACCAACCGGTAGAACACACGATCCCGGCCAGATACTGGATCCACAAACTCAAGCACCTCACCCTCGCCCTCCAAAGGATCGCCAATCGTCACCCAATCATCCGGACGCAGTGTGCTGGTGCTTTGGACGTCATAGTTCAATCCTTCACGACCCACGAAACTCAACCGCACCGAGTTATTCTGCCAGAGAATCGACATCGGAGGAGCGGGTAGAGCTGTGAAACGGATCACGAACGGAAGGCTGTTCGCGTAATTTTCAAACATATCCACCACCCGGAAAGTGACCTTATACTCACCAGGCCGGTCCATGCTGAATGCGCGTCCGTGGAGATGACCATAGCCACCTCCTCCCGGCTCGCTGATCGGGATGCCCGGCGCGTCCAATTGCGAGGCACTCCAGCCGGCGGGGCGGGTCCAGGCGGCATTTGTTTCGCCGGTATTCCAAAAAGAAAGTGAACCACCGGCGGGACCTTCGACCATGAGAATCTCGGCACGAACGAACGCATTCCCCGGCGGAGCGGTATTATCAAAAGCACTGAATGTCAGCTCATTGGCAAAGGCTCCACCAGGGAAAGCTGCCAGAGCAAGACTCGGAGCTTCACCAACCGGAAAAAAAGTGGCGATCTGGTCAAACTCTCCCTCCACAGTCAGTCTGCCGGGTTGGGTGGGATCCAAGCCAGCTTCGATATGGTCATGCGCCGAGGCCGCACAGATCCAAAAAATGGAAACAAGGTGTAAAAGGAGTGTTTTCATGGTAAAAAGGGTTTGATGAATAACGTGTCGGTTGCGTTCAGACGGACTCGAACCTCATCGGTTGAGAGATTCTTCACGTGGCCGTCCGCGAAGAGGAAGTTGGCGCCGCCTTCGTGCAAGTCCACATGCGCCGAGGACTTGAAAGTGTTAAAAGTCACCCGCCCCCTAGTATCTCTGAAATGGAAGTGGTCGGAGCGCATGGATCTGGTCACCTCCGCGATCACAAACGTCTCCGCCGGAGTGGTGCATTTTAAGTAAGAAATGCCATCCATTGAGATCGGATCCTCAAGGGCGTCATTCCAGCCATACGTGACCGTTAGTGTTGATTCGCTTGTTGGACACCTGCCAATGAAGTCGTCACTCAAATAAGCAGCGAGTGTGTTTGTCCACGTGAGCGAGCCCCCATCCTCAGCGCGGCGGTGGGAGGTGCCTGGAAGTCGACCACCATTCTCGCCGATGTAAAGATGCATCGCCACACCCACATCGCGCATTGAGTTGAGGCAGCGCAGCGCATTGGATCGCTCACCTGCAGACCTCGCGGCAAAGGAGCCCAACACGGCAAGGATGCTAATGATCCCCACCACCACGAGCAACTCAATCAGCGAAAATGCCGTCAGCCGACCGGTTCGTAATTTCCTCATCAGAGCTTCCTCCGGCGGACGAGCGTCCAAGCACTCAAACCCAGTCCCATCAATGCCAGTGAACCGGGCTCGGGAATCGCAGAAACACTCACATTAATACCATACGTCAGGCCATAACCGGAGGCTGTCAGCTCTTCCTCATACGGGAAATAATTCGCTCCGCCCACAAAAAGGTAATAGTCCCCTGCTGCCAGGTTGCTGAAAGTCAAGCTCACAAATCCATCCGCAACACCATCGCCGTTGATCCCGGCAGCAGGGCCGTAGTTCGCAGCAGTTCCATCCGCGGCATGGCCAATGAACGTATCAAAATGCATCCTGCCAGCGTCGACATTATCCTGATAGATCTCCCATGGGTCCAATGCACGGAAAACCCCGTCTTTGACAGGCTCACCTGTGGTTTCCAGATAAGCGAGACTAGCGACGCCCGCATCGTGGGTGCTGCTGAAGAACTCAGGCGTCTGAAACACAGAAAACGCAGGCAGAAAAATACCCTCCGCACCGGTCTGCCCCTCCACATCACGACGAGCCACAGTGATAGCAACGCTTTGGACGCTCAGCAGGGTGAATTTAAATTGCCGGGTGCGGTGCGAGTCGCCCCAGGTATCATCCGTTGCAGCGGCCCAGCCATAGCTGCTTGTGACAGTGCGCAGGTTGTTTGTGAAGGTCCCGCCATCGATGACCCCGAAGTCACGATCCCCACCCACACTGATATGGGCGGGAGAATTTTGATAAATGAAGAAAAGAAATAAGCACAAAGCAAAATAAGCTTTCATAGAGTTGGGAAAATGGAGCCGGGTATATCACGGCTTGATGATCCGGGCGCAGAAGGGCACCGGATTCAGAATTAGAAATCTCCGCTGATGAATTGCGGAGTGTTCAAAAGGTTCAGGCGAGTGCCTGAACTATGGGGACCGGCGCGGGCAGATCCAAAGCGACACTGCGTGGCATCCGCTCCGCTTGCAGAGAATAGCGGAGCTCCGCATCGTATTGACGTTTTGCTGGAATGAGCCGCTGACTCAGCGTCGCTTCCAGTTTCTTCACATTGAGAACAGTGGCTGGGGAATCGTTTTCATGCTCTTTGCCGTTGGAAACGATAGTGCAAAGGCCGCAAGGTTTTTCCCCGCTGAAAGTCGCATCCAGGCCGGATTGCAGAGATTTCTGCTCCAGGGAGTAGGACACAGCCATGCCGATCCAGCCCGCTGTTTGAAGCACTGCCCAGTGGCCGCCCATCAAACAAAACGAAGCCACCAGCAACATTGCATGTGCAAACCGTCTCATCAATCCGCACTTCCATAAACGCCGTCCGAACACGGAGCAAACAAATTTTTAAAAAATCAGAGCTGGCGGAAATGCTCCACTCCTGCAGCGGCATGTTAATCTATCCCTCAACCTTTTTCTCGTAATTCCACCCACCACCATGCTACACACAACCCATGGCATTGCTGATCAGGAATGGGGAAATCATCACTGCAACCCAGCGGTATCACGCGGATATTTTGTGCGAGGGCGAGAAAATCGTCCGCATTGATCGCGACATATCGGCACCGGCGGGCGTGGAAACCATCGATGCCACGGGCAAATATGTGTTCCCCGGGTTTATTGATCCGCACACGCATATCTACCTCCCGTTCATGGGCACCTATGCCAAAGACACCTACGAAACCGGCTCGAAGGCGGCCCTCATTGGTGGCACTACGACTCTCTTCGATATGTGCTGCCCGGATCAAACTACGCAGCCCCTTGATGGATTCCGCACATGGCGCGAGCAAAGTGAAGGGAAGGCTTGCTGCGATTATTCCTTCCACATGGGAGTTACGCGTTTCGATGCCAACACCCCAGGCCAGCTCCGCGAGATCGTGGAAGCAGGCATTCAGTCTTTTAAAATTTTCCTCGCTTACAAAGGTGCGTTCGGGATCGACGATGATGCACTCTTTGCCACACTCTCGCTTGCTCGCGAGCTGGGGGTCATCACCACCGCGCATTGCGAAAATGCCGAACTCGTCTCCCGCCTCCAAGCCCGGCTCCTTGCTGAAGGAACCACCGGCCCCGAAGGCCATTATGCAAGCCGCCCGCCCCGCGTCGAAGCGGAAGGTGTGCACCACCTTATGACCTTCGCCGAGATGACAGGCGCCCCGGTTTACATTGTACATCTCAGCTGCCGCGAGGCACTGGAGGAAGCGCTGAAGGCACGTCAACGTGGTGTGAAAGTAGCCGTCGAGACGCTGATTCAATACCTCACTCTCGACAAAAAGTATGCTGAATTGCCGGATTTCGAGGGCGCGAAATTTGTGATGTCCCCGCCATTACGTGATGCGGCAAATCAGGAAATTCTTTGGAATGCATTGCAACAGGGACTTATTCAAACTGTCGGCACCGACCACGCGCCTTTTGATTTCGCGGGTCAGAAGGAGATGGGACGAGATGACTTCACTAAAATCCCCAATGGCATTCCAGCCCTCGAAGACCGCATTAATCTCCTCTACACCTATGGAGTGAAGCGCGGTAAAATTGACCTCCACACCATGGTCAATGTCGCCAGCACACAACCCGCCCGGCTCTTTGGACTTTTCCCGCGCAAAGGCACCATCCAACCCGGCGCAGATGCGGATCTCGTCGTTTACGATCCTGCCTATCGCGGCAAACTCAGTGCCGCGACGCAATCCATGAATCTGGACTACAACGCTTACGAGGGCTGGGAGATCGAAGGACGCCCGTCAGTGGTCACACTCCGCGGAGAGGTAGCCGTGCGCGAAGGTGAATTTATTGGAACTCCCGGACGAGGGCAATTCCTCCGGCGTCCGACGTCCACAAACTGACCGGCGACACGCCGCTCGCGGCGGAATTTAATTCAACCCGGCCATTGACGGCAAGCGCAGCACCCCGCATATTCCCCGCCTTCATCAAAAAAAGTATCTATGGAATTTATTCGCAACATCGCCATCATCGCCCACGTGGATCATGGCAAGACCACACTCGTTGACCAGCTTCTCCGCCAGTCCGGCACCTTCCGTGAAAACCAGCACACAGACGAGCGGATGATGGATTCCATGGACCTCGAGCGCGAACGCGGCATCACCATTCGTGCCAAAAATGCGGCATTCAAATATGGCGAATATCACGTGAACATCGTCGACACCCCCGGCCATGCCGACTTCGGTGGCGAGGTCGAGCGTATCATGAAAATGGTCGACGGAGTGCTCCTCGTCGTGGACGCCTACGAAGGCCCGCAGGCTCAAACGAAATTTGTGCTCCGAAAAGCCCTCGAGAACGGTGCCAAGCCGCTTGTTGTGATCAACAAAATCGACCGCGAGAACGCCCGCCCGCACAAGGTCCTCGACATGATTTTTGAATTGTTTCTCGAGCTCAATGCCAATGATGAGCAGCTTGACTTCCCGGTCATTTACGGCAGCGCCCGCGACGGTTACGCAATGAAAGAAGTCGGCCAGGCCAGCAGTGACATGAAGCCCCTGTTCGATGCCATCATTGAGCACATTCCCTCGCCGCCCATCTCCAAAGAAACTTACTTCGCGATGGCCGTGTCCAATCTTGATTACAGCGATTACCTCGGACGTCTTGCCTACGGCCGCATCGTGAGTGGACGCGTCGCAGTCGGCGATACCATCGTCGCCATCCGCCAGGAGCACAAGTGGGAGCGCGCCACGGTCACCGCGATTTTCAGCCACGCAGGCATGGAAAAAATCAAAGTTCAGCACGCATCCGCAGGCGATATTGTCGGCATCGCCGGCGTGGAGGAAATCAGCATTGGCGACACCATCACCGACAGCGAGACGCGCCCTGCGCTGGCAGCTGTGCTCATCGATCCTCCCACCATCAAAATGGGCATCATGGTCAATGACTCACCGATGGCAGGCCGCGAGGGCAAATTCCTTACCGCCCGCCACATCCGGGAACGCCTCATCCGCGAGACCCGTACGAATGTCTCCCTCCGCGTCAACGACACCGATGCCGCAGGTATTTTCGAAATTGAGGCCCGTGGCGAAATGCAAATCGCCGTGCTCGTTGAGCAAATGAGACGCGAAGGCTTCGAACTCATGGTTTCCCCACCGCAGGTCATTTTCAAAGAAGACGAAGCCGGCAATCAGCTGGAGCCCATTGAGCGCCTCTACGTCGACCTTCCCGAAGAACACCTCGGCGATCTCATGAAGCTTGTTGCTGCCCGACGCGGTGAAGTCATCAACATGGAGCATCACAGCGCCGGCGTGAATGTGGAATCAATGATCCCGACCCGTGGACTCATCGGCTTCGAAAGCGACCTCGTGAACCTCTCACGCGGCATGGCAACCATCAGCCATCTCTTCGCGGAATACGCTCCGCACAAAGGCGAGATCGTCAACCGCATCTCCGGCGTGCTCATTGCCAAAGAAACCGGCAAGTGCACAGCCTACAGCCTCGCATCCACCCAGGAGCGCGGCAAACTTTTCGTCGGCCCCGGCGATGAAGTTTACGAAGGCATGATTATCGGTGAAAACAAACGGCCCGATGACCTCGTTGTGAATCCCTGCAAAGAGAAGCATCTCAACAACATGCGCTCCTCAGGCGACGGCAAAGGCATTCAGCTCGACCCGCCCGCAAGGCTCAGCCTCGAGAAAGTCATCGAATACATCGCGCCCGACGAGCTCGTGGAAGTAACACCCGGATTCCTCCGCATGCGCAAAAAATATCTCGACCCCACCGCCCGCAAACGCGCCGGCAATAAAGTGTAAGGGCAAGAGATTTTCGCATTCGGGATTTTCGATTTTCGAAATTCTACGTGGTAGCTCGCAGTTCTTTGGGAGCTGTCTCGCAGATTCAAGCTTCCTGTCGCACAATACGCCCATCGAAGCAGCGCGAAGGGATGCTCTTACATTCCTGCACATCGGGAGTTCGCAAGCTCAAGGCCCACTCCCCTATCAGTGTCCATCAGTGTTAATCAGTGGTTGATCCCCTGGCCGACGCCACCACTGCCTGCATGACCTAAGCTCCGCCGGACATGCCGCTGATGATGCTGATGAGCGGCAGGAACAGCGCGATCACGATGGTGCCCACGATCACTGCCAGAAACACAATCATGATTGGCTCAAGCAGCGAGGTAAGACCGGTAACCGCATTATCGACCTCATCATCATAAACCTCTGCAATCTTCAAAAGCATGTCTGGCAACTGACCGGTCTCCTCACCCACATCGATCATTGAGATCACCATGGGCGGAAACACACCACTCGCTTCCAAAGGCTGCACAATGGATTCACCTTCCTTCACAGAATCGTGCACCTTCGAGATAGCATTTGCGATCACGACATTACCAGCAGTCTCGCGGGTGATACTCAATGCCTGTAAAATCGGCACGCCTGATGTAACAAGCGTTCCAAGAGTACGGCTGAATCTCGAGATCGCACCCTTGCGGATCAGGTCGCCAAAAAGCGGCATCCTGATCTTAATCCGGTCCAACGCGGCACGGCCACCCGGCGAGCGGCTCGTTAGAACGTAACCGACCACAAGCGCGGCGCCGCCCAGAATAATGAGAATGAAATTATTTTGCACTGCTTCACTGGCACCCATTACGAACCGGGTCAGCGCTGGCAGCGGACGCCCACCGAGCATGTCATTAAAAATTTCTTCGAACTTCGGAACAATGAACACCAGCAGGAATAGCAAAATGGCAATCGCGATGAACAACACGATGATCGGGTAAAACATCGCAGCGACCACTTTGTTTTTGATCTTCTGGGCTTTTTCCTGGAACTCCGCAAGACGGTTCAAGACGAGTTCAAGCACACCGCCGAGCTCACCAGCTTTCACCATGTTGATGTAAAGCTTGTTAAAAATCTTCGGATGCTGTGTGAGACTTTCAGAAAATGTCGAACCGCCTTGCACGGAGTCCGCCAATGTGAGAATCGTGCCTTTCAGGACAGGGTCTCTTTCCTGTTTGGCCAAGACAGTCAGGCCGCGGAGAAGAGGAAGACCGGCGTCGATCAGCGTTGCAAGCTGACGTGTGAAAATCATGAGCGTCTTGCTCTTAATCCCTTTTTTGCCAACACCCACCGATTTAGTTCTTTTGGTGGAAGAGACTTTCGAGGAAGTCGTGGCAACTTTTTTCTTGCTGGCTTTCGGCGCAGTGCCGGCTTCCACGACACTGGTCGGGAAATAGCCGGACTGGCGGAGTTTGGCGACGGCATCGTTCGTGGAGGATGCGTCAATCGTACCAGTGGATTCCTGGCCGTTGGCGTCGAGGGCGACGTAGTCGAAGTTTGGCATAAACGAAGTGAGGGGTTATTAGGTCGGATTAGTTCACTCGTATACTTAAAAAGATTAACTGTCAGTGTCCACGACAAAGGAATACTTCAGGAAAGAAAATCGCTGTAATTACTATGTATATTTGATGACTTCTTCAATCGTCGTCTCACCTTCGTAAATATTTTTCAAACCGTCCTGCCGCAGCGTGTCCATGCCGAGCTCCACGGCCTTTTGTTTCATGACCACTGAGGGTGCACGCTGATTGATAAGGTCGCGAATCGGGTCCGTAATATCGAGCAATTCGTAAATACCTTTCCGTCCTTTATAGCCGGTCTGATTGCATTCCTCACAACCACGCCCATAATAAAATTGCTTGTCGCCAATCTCATGCGGGGAGAGCCCCAACTGCGAAAGCACAACCTCGGAAGGCTCGTAAGCAGTCTGGCACTTGGTGCAAATTTTGCGAATGAGTCGCTGCGCCAACACACCCTCCAGCGATGCTGAAATCAAAAACGGCTCCACGCCCATGTCCAGCAACCGTGTGATCGCACCGGGGGAATCGTTCGTGTGGAGCGTCGTGAAAACCAAGTGACCCGTGAGCGAGGCCTGCACTGCGA
>JBGTCP010000628.1:0-2563 GCA_041748815.1 Chthoniobacterales bacterium | reverse complement strand
AGGCCCGCATGGGTATGGGCCTCGAAGATGCTCAGGAAATGCTGGACGCCGCCAAGGATCGTCCGGACCTCGCCACCATGCTCTGCCCGCCACCACACGGAATGAAAGCAGGCGCAGCTTTTAAAAAGCTGATAGCATCCGGGAAGATCGGCACTCCGCATCAATTGCACCTGCGCTCGATGAGTCCGGCATTTCTCGATGCGGATGCTCCGGCTCACTGGCGTCAGCGCAAAGAACTCAGTGGACTCAATGTGCTGACTCTGGGCATTTATGCCGAGGTGCTTCAGGAATGGTTCAGCCCGATCTCGGCTTTGAGCGCTCATGGCCGGGTGCTGAATCCGATCCGCGCCGGATATAAAGTCGACGTGCCGGACTTCGTTTCGTTGCTGTGCGAATTTAACGATGGCGTGCTGGGGACGCTGGAATTCAGTAGCGTCGCTTCGCATGCGGGTGGAGATCAGCTCACGGTTTATGGCTCCAATGGAGTGGCGATTTACGACTTTGATAAAGACACCATCCACGTCGGCACTCAGGGCGATGGATGCGTGAGCGAAGTCCATGTGCCGCTCAACGAAACAGTCTCGTGGACGGTCGAGCGCGACTTCATTGCTGCTGTGCGAAATCCAAAAGGACCGCGCCCGCATCCCGACTTCAAAGACGGGCTCAGCTACATGCGTGTGGTCCAGGCGGTGGCCGACAGCATGGCATCGGGACGCAGAATTCCTACTGGAAATTGAGCAGGGGACAGGTGCCCGGCGGCAGGAGTCATTTCCATAAATGCGCTTTGCGTGCCTGCGGGAATCGTGCATGCTTGTCTGTCACCCAAATGAAATCAAAATCCCTTTTCAAATTGCTCCCTGTGATCGCGCTCTTTGCGTTGGCCTGTGATCGCAGCGAGCCGCCCGCAACTCCCGAGCCGGTGCCGGAACTCAACGAGCCCGCCCCTGATCCAGTAGCAGCTGAAGAAGTCCCGGAAATCCCTGAAACACCTGCCGAGCCGGAATTTGTCCACGACCCCACATCGCTGGTCACGGTGCTCGGATACCACCGCTTTGAGGACACACCACGCGATGGATTAGCGATTTCTCCGACAGAATTCCGCACGCAACTTGAGACCATCCGGGATGCCGGCTTGGAAGTGATCTCGATGGACGATTTCCTCGCCTGGCGCAGGGGTGAAAAAAATATCCCGCCACGCTCGGTCCTCATTACGATTGATGATGGATACGATTGCACGTACAAGGTTGCGTTTCCGATGTTGCAGGAATTTGAGTTCCCATTCACTGCCTACGTTTACACCAATTACATCAGCGCGGGCGGACGCTCGATCACCTGGGACATGCTTGAGAAAATGCGCGATGCAGGTGTCGATATCGGCAGCCATTCCATCAGCCACGCATCGCTGACAAAACGCGGAGGAAAAAGCGATGCGGAGTACGAGGCGTTCCTGCGCGAAGAGCTGGTGGCCTCCAAACAAATGCTCGAGGAACGGCTCGGGATTCGCGTGACCACATTTGCCTACGCCTACGGCAATCACAATGAACAGGCCCAGCAGATCGGAACCGAGGCAGGATACGATGCGCTCTTCACCGTCGCCGGAGCGAAGCTGCGCTTCAATGATCCGGCAGAAAAGCTCGGACGCTGGGTCGTTGATACCAAACAACCGCAAGTTTTTAAACAAGCGATCAACTTCAGCTCACCCGCTTCACGCGGCTCATCAACAGCCCCGATTGTCGGCACTGCACTGCAAACTTCTCCGGCGAACGATGCAACCGGCGTCGACACTCGCCCCGTCATTTCCATCACACTGCCGGAAGGCACCAAAGGCGAAGGAAGCGAGATGCGCATCAGCGGCGTGGGCCTCGTCGATGCAACATTGGATGCGGCAACCCGCGTGCTCAGCTACCAACCCGCGCGTGATATGCGCGACGGGAAATACACGGTGATCGTGCGCTATCCGGTAGCAAGTGGCCGCAACGAAGAGCGCTGGGCATTCAGTATTGGTGCAGGTTCCGTCGAGGCGCCTACTGCTGCTGAAGCCCCGGCACAAGAAACGGGTGCGTCCTCGGCACCAACACGTCCCGCTGAATCCACGGAAAGCATTCCCAGCTTCTAAGCGTCATGTTTTCACAGCTTCAAGATAAACTTCAGGACGTCTTCAAAGATCTGCGCGGCCACGGTCGCATCAGTGAACAGAATATCACCGATGCAATGCGACAGATCCGCATGGCGCTGCTTGAAGCGGATGTGCATTTTGATGTGGCAAAGAAGTTCATTGCCCGCGTGCGTGAGCGCTCGCTGGGTGAAGAGGTGTTGCGCAGCGTCACTCCCGGCCAGCAGATCGTTAAAATTTTTCAGGACGAATTGACCGAGCTTTTGAGCGGTGGTGATAACTCGCTCAAGCTCGACAAACCTGGGCGCATTCTCATGGTCGGCCTTAACGGTGCGGGTAAAACCACATCCTCTGCGAAGCTGGCGGCATTGCTGAAAAAGCAGGGACGCAAACCGATCCTTATCGCCTCGGATCTTCATCGCCCGGCCGCGATTGACCAGTTGGAAACTT
>JBGTCP010000627.1:0-1501 GCA_041748815.1 Chthoniobacterales bacterium | reverse complement strand
ATCGGCGAGGCACGCGAGGGCGTCGCGAACTTCCACGGTCAGCTCGCGCGGGTGATTGACGTGCACGCTCATCCAGACGGGATGGTATTTTTGCAACATCCGCCCGAGCTCCGGCGTGATCCGCTGGGGCAGGAAAATCGGGACCCGGCTGCCGATGCGAATGAATTCAATGTGCGGAATCGCCCGCAGCCGCGACAGGATCCCATCCAGCTTATCATCCGAAAACAGCAATGCATCGCCACCCGAGAGAAGTACGTCACGGACTTCGGTGTGCTCTTCGAGGTAGCGGTAAATTTCCTCAAAATTGGTATGCAGCTCCTGTTCGCCAACTCCGCTTACCACGCGGCTGCGTGTGCAATAGCGGCAGTAGGCAGCGCAACGGTCGGTGACAAGAAACAACACGCGGTCCGGGTAGCGGTGCACGAGTCCTTCGACCGGCATGTGGCTGTCCTCGCCGCACGGATCGGCCATCTCGAGCGGATGCTCATGCGATTCCTCCATGCGCGGGATGACTTGTCTGCGGATCGGACACGCGGGGTCTTTCGGGTCTATCAAATTGAAAAAATGGGGCGTGACCGCAAACGCGAGTTTCGAGCCAGAGAGGATCACTCCTGCCCGCTCCTCAGGCGAAAGCGTGAGCAGGGTCTCCAATTGATCGAGCTTGGTCACGCGGTTGCGCATTTGCCACTTCCAATCGTCCCATTGGTCCGGCGCCGTGTCCGGCCAAAACCCGGGGGCATGTGATTGAAATTCTTTCAGATCGGGTAGTTTGTGATTCATCGAAATATAGCGCACCATAAAACGCATACTCGCGTTGTCAATGGGAGGGAGTAATGCTATCTATCTCATGTCCGCGAAAGATTTGAAATCGAATCTTGCGCGGCATTTCCATTATTTTCATGAAAATTATCCCATCTCTCTTTGGACTGGCGGCGCTGATTCACACGTCTGCGGGTGCGGCATTTGCCGAGACCCCTACTGCTCAGGAGAGGGACAGTTCCGCAGATGCCGCTGCGATCCTGCGTCTCATTGATCGTGGATTCTCCGATGCGTTTGAAAAAGTAGCCCCATCGGTCGTCGTCGTTAAAGTCAGCAAAGCGGATAGTGGAGGCATCCCAGAATCAATGCTTGAGCAATTCGGGTTGGATTTCTTTTTTAACAATCCGCAAACCTCACCACCCGACCCCGATAGCTCAGCGGAGGCAGAGGATGAGCCCGCCATCCCGCCGACACTTCTGCCACCGCCGAGGCGCTCCATGCCCCGACTGCCTGAGCCTCCCCGCAGCGAAGGCTCCGGCCTCATCATTACAGCGGACGGCCATATTCTGACAAATTTTCACGTCATTGACGGTGCGGATGAGATTTCAATTGTGCTGCGTGACGGGCGCGAAATTAAAGCGGAACTCGTGGGCACCGATGATAAAACCGATCTTGCGGTGCTCAAGATCCCGGATGCCACCGGTCTCCGTGTGGCATCCATCGGCGATAGCGATTCCGCGAG
>JBGTCP010000626.1:0-2138 GCA_041748815.1 Chthoniobacterales bacterium | reverse complement strand
CATGCCCATTCCATTCGGTGGAAGAGGGATCGAAGATTGTGCTCACCGTGACCGGGCACGGGTTGAAAGATCCCGGTGTGGCGGATCGCTATGCAGAGATCCGCGAGTGTGATGCGGATAGCGAGAGCATTCTTAAGGTGCTGGATTTGTAGGCGGGAACGCTATTCTAGCGTCATCCCGAAGTATTGAGGGATCTCCCATGCGAGCGCTTGGTTGTTCAAAACAAGGACGTGACCGGCATAACCAGTGCGGGTGCGTGTCGATTCCGCCGCTTGCAGCGACTGCCTCTCGGACCAATGCGAGATCCCTCAATTCTTCGGGATGACGCAGCGAAAGATGCGATGTGGGTTCGTGAGTTCGCCCGCTGCCACTGAACTTTGTCGCCCTACCATCCGTCATGGATGACAAATGGTGTGTGCTCGTTCATAGTGGGGGATGATGCGACCGGAATTACTGGCTCCTGCGGGGGATTGGGATTGCTTGAAGGCAGCTGTGGCGAATGGTGCCGATGCTGTTTATTTTGGCTTGCCCCGGTTTAACGCGCGACTGAGAGCTGAGAACTTCACGGAGGAGGATCTGCCGGAAGTGATGCGGTATTTGCACCGTTATGGAGTGAAGGGATTTGTAACGATGAACACCCTCATCTTTACTAACGAACTGGAGGACGCAGCGGATTTCCTCGGGTTGGTGCGCGACTCGGGAGTGGACGCGATCATTGTGCAGGATCTGGGACTGGCAAGGGCTGCGCGCTTGTTGGTGCCCGGTTTGGCGGTGCATGCCTCCACACAAATGACGATCACTTCACCGGAAGGCGCGCGCATTGCTGAGCGCCTCGGCGTTGAGCGCATTGTCCTGGCGAGGGAGTTGTCCCTTCGCGAGATCGAGCGCTTTGTTCCCGGCGAATCGCCACCCACGGAGGTTTTTGTGCATGGTGCGTTGTGCGTGGCGTATTCGGGACAATGCCTTACGAGTGAGGCGTTGGGTCAGCGCAGCGCGAATCGCGGTGAGTGCGCTCAGGCTTGCCGCATGCCTTACGACCTGATCGTTGATGGTGAGAAAGTGGAGCTTGGTGACAAGCGCTATCTGCTTTCGCCACAGGATCTTGCGGCTGTGCAGGAGATCCCGGAACTAATCGCCCGTGGGGTGGTAAGTTTCAAAATCGAGGGCCGATTAAAATCGCCGGAGTATGTTGCCGCGGTCACGCAGGTCTATCGCAAGGCGATTGATGCGGCGCTGGAAAATCGCTCCGGGCCATTGGACGAAGCGGATCGTTACGCGCTGGAGATGACTTTCTCGCGGGGGTTGTATTCGGGCTGGATGCACGGAGTGAATCATCAGGAACTCGTCACCGCACGCTACGGGAAAAAGCGCGGGCCATTTGTCGGGCGCGTGGTTCATGTGGGGCAGGATTTTATCGAGACAGAGTCCGCAGTGCCGCTGAAACCGGGCGACGGAATCGTGATCGATACTGGCGGTGATACAAATCGTGAGCAAGGCGGGCGCATCTATGAAAAACGCGGCGGGAAACTTTTCTTCGGACACGGGCATTTCGATTTTGGCAAAATCCATGCAGGAGATCGAATCTGGAAGACCAGTGATCCGGCGTTGGAAAAACAATTGCGTCAGTCGTTCGCGCGGGATCCGGAACCTCGCCGAAATCCGGTGAAGGTGGCTGTCGAAGGCTCTGTGGGCGAGCCTTTGAGCATGACGATGGTATCCGGCGATCGCACAGTAAGTGGCAGCTCGGAGATGGCACTTGAACAGGCACGCAACGCTCCGCTTACGACGGAGCGCCTGCTCGGTCAGATCGGGAAGTTCGGACAGTCGCCATTTTTTCTTGAGGAGTTTGAGAACGCGCTCGTCGGCGATGTCATCCTCCCGCTTGCTGAGATCAACCGCTTGCGCCGTGATCTTCTTGAGGAATTGGAAAAGGAAACGTACGATTACTCGCCGCCGAATCTTTCTATGGCTGCGCTTTTGCGGGAAGTCGGAGAGATGGAGGCAAAAACCGACGCTCCCGAAATGTCGATTCTTTGCCGCACTGTGGAGCATCTCGCATCGGTGTTGGATGCCGGTGAGCGCAGGGTGATTGCCGATTTTGAAGACATCCGCCGCTACCCGGACGCTGTGCAGATGGT
>JBGTCP010000625.1:0-4204 GCA_041748815.1 Chthoniobacterales bacterium | reverse complement strand
TGAGCAGACTGGTAACCGCGATTTCATTAATAGCAACCGGCTTTTCGCCAAGTAGCTGAAAGATATAATTTTCGCGGTTCGCGCGTTCGGTTTCGAGGCGCATTTGGCGGGCCAGCAGGTCTTTGACCTCATCCAGCTCAGGGGTGCGGGCCTGGCGCACTTCATGAGATTTAACGACATAGAAACCATCCGCCAGCTGCACCGGTTCGCTGATTTGGCCAGGTTCCAGACTGGCGACCGCAGCGCGAATCTCAGGACGAATTTGCGTCTCAGGAAGAAATCCCAATTCACCGCCACGCTCTGCGCTTGTGGGCTCGTCGCTGTGCAATCGGGCAATCACGCCGAAGTCTGCGTCCTCTGCTGCAAGGCGGGATTGAATGGTGGCCAGCTTGCCACGGGCAGCTTTTTCAG
Organism: Chthoniobacterales bacterium; assembly: GCA_041748815.1. Taxonomy (GTDB): domain Bacteria; phylum Verrucomicrobiota; class Verrucomicrobiia; order Chthoniobacterales; family CAKUMP01; genus JBGTCP01. The sequence continues at coordinate 3,793 of JBGTCP010000625.1, read as the reverse complement.
TCTCTGCGTCGGCTCCTTCAGGGAGTGCCACGAAGATCTGGGCCAGATTGAATTGGCGGGGCTGACGCAGGGCGGTTTTGTTTTCCTCATACACCTTTGCGATTTCCTCATCTGTCGGATAAGCGGCATCGGCTTTGGATTTGGCGGAAAGGTAAGCTTCGACGATAGCGTTGTCGCGTGCGGCGGAAATGGCAGCCTGAACTTCTGGACGGGATTCCCAGTTTTCTTCGGTGGCTTTGGTGAGCACGAGTTTCTGAATGAGGTAATTGCGCACGACCTGGCTTAATGCCTGAGGGTCGTTGCGAATGGCTTCGATCTGGGAACTGTCGAGGTTCGAGAGGAGTGCCTGGAGTTCGCCGGCGGGAATGTCGGTGTCGCCAATGCGCGCGAGAGGTCCGGCGGATTCATCGGCAATTGCGGAGAGTCCTGAGACAAGTGTGATGGCGAGAGCGAGACGGATGGAGGATGTGATTTTCATTAGAGTATAGGGAGAAGGGAATTAAGGTTCGGTGCGTTGGTCATCCAGCTTGTCGCTGAAGTCCTGGACGAGGTTTTGCATGCGCACGCGGGTGGTGCCGACAAATGGCTCGCGGGCGGTGAGCGCAGTGCCAAGACCGAATTTTTCGTAGCGATCAAGGATGTCTTTGCCGGTCTGATAAAGCTCGTTGTTGCTGCGCTGGAGGTTGAGCACGGTCACTTCGAGGGCGGCAGCTTTGGTTTCTGCCTTGATGCGTGCGGCCTCTTTTTCGCGGGCAATTTTCGCCGCTTCTTCGTATGCGTTGCGCCATTTGGCAAGGTTGACGTTCAGGGCGTCGGCGTTGTCGCGCACAGTGGCGAGTTCTTTTTCAAGCTCGTTGGCGCGGGCAGTTCCTTCGTCCTGCTCTTTGATGCGTGCGGACATGACTTCCTCAAGTTTTTCGTTGAGGCGCACGTTTTCGGCGTCGGCTTGTTCCTTGGCTGCTGTGGCAATGGCGGCTTCCTCCTGTGAGGAACGCATTTGCAAGGTGGTATTGCGGAGTGCCTCGCGCAGCTTGGCGTTTTCTGCGGCGAGGTCGCCCTGCGCATTTGCCGAGCCCAGTCCGAGAGCGACGATCACCATGGATAGAATAGATTTTTTCATGAGTTTAGAATTTGCCGGAAACATCCACTTGGAGCACGTCCACCTTGAACGGAGGGCCGGTCACAGGATCGGCACTCAGCCAGCGGACGTTGAAGGAAACATTGGGAGTGATGGCGACACCGCCATACAACGTGAAGCCTTTGACATTCGTGCCGCCGAGGCCAAAGTCGCTATCCGCAAAGCCGTCCACCACTGCATCGGTTTCGACGTAGCGGTAGTTGACGCCGACGCGCCAGTCGCCACGCTTGGCGAGCTTGGGTTGACCGACCTCAAGTCCGAGGATCCATGCATTGCCACCACCGTCGTAGTCGCCAAATCCGCCCTCAGGACCAATCGCTCCGCGGTTGTTCACCGCCACTGCATTCACGGCTTCATCGTCCAATGCGAGGTTGGTCAAATATTCGCCGAAGATCGATATCGTGAATGGCTCGAAGTGGTGAAAATCCACGCGCCCGGTAAGGGTCAGCACTTCGAAAGGTGTGGCCAGACCGAAATATTGGAACTGATTGATGGTGCCGAAATTATTTGCAGGCACGGCCGGGATGTCACGCAGCGGCATATACGTGTTGCCCTTCTGCGCAAAGGACGGACGGCGGTTATCGGTGGGCCCGCGATCGGATGCCGTCAATGGCACAAAGGGATCGGAGAGCTCACCTTCCACGCCGCTGAAATTGTAATAAGCCACGCCCAACCGGCTGGTAATGTCGTTTTCATATTTCAGATCCACACCGCCCTGAATCGCATAGAGATATTTATCATCGCTGGAAAATTTCTCAGGCTGATTGGTGGCAAAGTTGAAATCGGTATTGAAGATGGGAAATGCACCGGCTGTGACAAAGGGCGTGACCCCTTCGACAACTTCGTAGCTTGCTTTGAGGGCAATACCATCCATGCCAATGTCGTTATCCCAAATGACATCGCTTGAGAAAAACGGATTGTCGAAACGACCGCCGAAGATGCTCACGTTCGAGCGTTCGTCTGGCTGGAAGTCGTAGCGCAGGAAGCCACGGTCAAGCCACAGATCATATTTACTGAAGTTGCCTCCCTGGCCCTGATTGGCCTGGCCGAAGCTCTGGTTGGTGGAGACGGGCGAATTGGACGAACCAGTGGCAAATTGGAGACCAGCGGTGAAACCCTCACCCAGCTGCGCTTCGAGGCCGAGACGCACACGCAACTGGAATGCCTGACGGTCCTGATCGACATTATACTGCGGCGAGAAGACAAACCCGGCCACATCAAATGGAGCACCTGTGTTGATGGCGTTGAAGTTCGGGAAGGCACCGGTGATGTCGTTGCCATCAGGAAAGAAAGTGCTGCTCGAGCGGACACGCACGTCGCCAAAAAGGCGGATCGTCTGCGTCCATTCAGGCATGCTCCTCGGGCTTGCCCATCCTTCCGCAAGGGCTTGTGCCATGATGTCGGCACGCAGCTCGTCGCGGATCTGAGCGCGCACAGTATCGGGGATGTAGGTGACGCGCATGTCATCATCGGTGAAATACGGAACTTCCTGTTCGGCTTCGTAGAGCTCAACGATGCGGTCGTTCGTGAACGCAAGGGCCTCAGCATTGCGTCGGGCAAACTCGGCTTCCTCCTCGGCGCGGCGTTCGAGCAGGGCAGCATCGTCCGCAGATAGAATGTCGCGCTCGACCAGCATACGGATGAGATTGACGACTGCGGTTTCCGATGGAGGCTGATTTGCGCCAGATCCCGGAGGTGGTCCGTCTGCCAGCTCGATGCCCAGGCTTTCGGGGGGCTCTGGAAATTCTGGCAGTGAACCATCGATCTCCGATGCCATTTGGCGTTGGCTTTCCGCAGCCAGCTCCTCGGGGGTTGGTGCCACCACAACCGTCTCGGTCACTTCGGTAGTGACAGTTGTAGCAGCAGCGGGCGCGGCGGCGGCAGGCTCGACAGGGGCGGAATCTGCGACTGCTTGAATCGGTGCCTGCTCGGTGGTTTCAGGATCGGCAGCTGGCTCGGATTGGCCATAGGCAACGGCGGAGAAAATGAGCAATGCGCTCATCGTCTGTAGGCCCAGGGAAAAGATGGAACCCCGTTGGGGTTGGATCTTATTTTCAAAGTGTCCCAGGGTAGCTTGGCAACCCTGGGCTGGACGATGAAACGGCGTTGCCGTAGAAAATCGGCTTATGGATTTCCCCTCAGGATCAGGATGGCTGAGGCTGGTTTTAACGGATGGTTTTAGCATGAATATATGGTGGATATGGTGGCGACCGAGTCTCATCAGGGCCTGCTGGCGGAGAGCCGCAAAACAATGGGCATGGGCATGTCGTCTGGAGGGGGTTCGGCAAGGCGGAGTCCGGTCAGGACATCGTTCTGCAGTGCCTGGTCGATGGCGGGGGTGCCGGTCGAGTTCACGAGTTGGGCGCGGGTGATGCGGCCGGTATCGTCGGACCATACGCGCACTTCAACACGCATGGAGGCCGATTTGACTTGAGGGTGTGATCGCATTGCTTCGGAGATGCGGTTCTGGACCATGGCGGCGTAGCGGCCAAACTTGCTTCCACCACCACCGGTGCCGCGGCGGCCAATCATCCCGCCGTTTCCGCTGCGGCCGAGGCCGAATCCGTCCGCAGGGCCATCGCCCACGATGCCCGTTCCAAGCACCTCGGAAGGTGGCTCGTCATTAGCATCCGGCTCAGGCTCAGCAAGGTCTTC
>JBGTCP010000624.1:0-3563 GCA_041748815.1 Chthoniobacterales bacterium | reverse complement strand
AACTCAGCGTGCAGATCATCCGGCTTGTGAAAATGTTGGTACAAAAATTTTGGCCAGCCAGACAAGCAGTGCAAGGTAATCACCGATTGTAAAAGCAACAGCACCTATGATCTTACTGGTTCCCTACGAAATAGAAACGCTCGTCCAGCGGCGACCCTGGGCAAACTGGCTGATTGTCGCCGCGTGTTCAGTAGTCTCAGTGATCGCGTTATTCGGAGGAGGATTTGAGTCCGGCGCGGTGGATGCGCTGATCCTTGATGGGTTTTCATTCCCCGGGATTGTTGGCCACGTGCTGCTGCATGGCGATTTGTTTCACCTCATTGGCAACATGATATTCCTGTGGGTGTTCGGCAATGCGATCTGCACAAACACGAATAACTGGATTTACATGGTCACCTTCCTGGCGTGCACGTTGCTGTCGGCCATCACTCATGTGCTGGTCGACGGATCATTGGCAATTGGTGCGAGTGGTGCTATCAATGGAATTGTGGGAGTGACATTGGCAATGTATCCCATCAATCGAGTCTACCTGTTTTGGCTCTTCCTGATCCGGGGCGGATCGTTCTCATGCAGCGCCTGGCTGATTATTGTTGCATGGTTTTTGTTCGACATCTGGGGGGTCATCAGTGGAGGCGGGATGATCGCCTATTGGGCGCACATCGGCGGATTCCTCGGCGGCCTGGCCTTTGGGCTCACGGCGCTTCATTTCGGATGGATCCAGCTCACGGAGTATGACAACCGGTCACTGCTGGAGATCATCCGCGGGGAGCACCCGGTTTAGACATGGATTATTTGCCTGCCAGCAGGAACACGGCGGCTTGTTGCACGTCTTTGTCACCGCGACCAGAGAGGTTCACGATAATGATGTCTTCCGGGTTCATTTTCGGAGCGACTTCCAACACGTGCGCCACAGCGTGGGCGGTCTCCAAGGCGGGGATGATGCCCTCGACGCTTGAGAGGGTTTTAAAACCTGCAAGCGCCTGATCGTCGGTGGCGTAGGCGTATTCGATGCGACCCATGTCGCGCAGGTTGCTGTGCTCAGGGCCGATGGCTGCGTAATCGAGACCTGCGGATACTGAGTGAGTGAGATCGATCTGGCCGTCATCGTTGCACAGAATGTAGGTTTTCGTGCCCTGCAGGACGCCTAGCTTTCCTCCCTGGAAACGGGCTGCGTGGCGGCCTGGCAGAATGCCATCGCCGCCTGCTTCGACACCCACCATGCGCACCGTGTGGTCATTGAGGAACGGATAAAACAGGCCAATCGCGTTGCTGCCGCCGCCGACACATGCCACAAGCATATCGGGGAGACGACCCTCCAAAGCCAGCACTTGCCGCCGCGCTTCATCACCGATCACGCGGTGGAAATCTCGCACCATCATCGGATACGGATGTGAGCCCAGCGCTGAACCGAGGATGTAATGTGTGTCGCGCACGTTGGTCACCCAATCGCGCATGGCTTCATTAATGGCTTCCTTCAAAGTTGCCTGACCAGCGGTCACCGCGATCACCTCGGACCCGAGGAAGCGCATGCGTGCGACGTTGAGAGACTGGCGCTCCATATCGACCGCTCCCATATAAATGCGGCAGCTGAAACCAAAACGCGCAGCGACCGTGGCCGTGGCAACGCCATGCTGACCAGCGCCGGTTTCCGCGATGATGCGGGTTTTGCCCATGCGCTTGGCGAGCAGGATCTGGCCGAGAGCGTTGTTGATTTTGTGAGCACCTGTGTGAAGGAGATCTTCGCGTTTGAGGTAAATTTTTGCCCCGCCGCAATGTTGCGTGAGACGTTCCGCGAAATAGAGCGGCGTCTCGCGTCCCACAAAATCTTTGAGCAACGCATCGAGCTCCGCCTGAAAGGCCGGGTCGGCTTTAGCTTTTTCATACTCTGCCGTGAGTTCCTCCAGTGCGGTCATGAGGGTCTCGGGCACAAACATCCCGCCGTATTCGCCGAAATGACCGTGAGTATCCGGGAAGGCCTGGTAGTCGGTGTCGGTGTTGGTAGTGACTTCGTCGGTAAGCGTTGCGCTGTTCATTACGTGCAATTGACACGTGAATCGTCGGCTCTGCAAGCAAAGGACTGCATCAAATTTGGATACGCCGCCCGTGTAAACTGAGCTTCCTTTCAAAGACCAAGGCGTGTAGAGAGTGAATTGCATTTCTGGAGCCTCATTATGAAATCACTTTGCTTGTTGCCAATTGCGCTGCTCACGTTCCTGCCATGGCAGGTGTACGCTCAGGAAACGCGAAGACCAGATGTGCAGTTGATGGTCGAGGACGAGGAGATCCGGCCATCCACGACGCTGGAATTTCGATTTACCCGCGCTATGATTGAAGCCAATGCGGTGGGTCCGACTTTGGAGTCGCCGGTTGTCATCGAGCCGGAGTGGCCCGGCACTTTCTCGTGGCTTTCAACGCGCAGCGGAGTCTACGTTCCGACTGCCGCACCGCCGCTGGGCACGGAATTCACTGTCACGTTGCGGGAAGGACTTACGGATGTTGAGGGTAAGCCGCTGGGCAGAAATTTTGAGAAATTGCTTCGCACACCGCCTTTCGGTGGAGTGGCGCCGCGCTACACAGGTGAGGACGACTCAAGGATCGATCCGCGCGAGGAAGTGCAGGTCATTTTTAATCAAAAGATCGAGATCAAGGGAACTGAGCAGCTGATTCATTTTGAAAACGATGCCGGTGACCGCGTCGCTGCAAGTGTGCGTTACGGGACAACGCGCGACTATTTCCCCCGCAACGCCGATACGGGCGATTGGGACCTTCGGTGGGAGCATGCGCGCGCAGCAATCCCGGAGGATGCGGTGGATGGCGGGGACTGGGAAAATCCGACTCCCATCCATGACCGCCTGGTGATCACGCCGGAGTTGGTGCTTTCGACGGGAAGCGTTTGGCGGTTGGAAATAAAGCCCGGCCTTGCGGCGTTGGCGGGTGGCCCTCCGTTGGGCGATGTGATGTCGGTGGTGATTGGCAGGGTGAATCCGTTCACAGTTACAAATACCTTCACAGAAAATTACGTGAATTCCGGTCGCTCGGCGACGCTGCAATTCTCCGACGGCCTGGCACCGGATATTGAAAATGAAAATGCCGGAGAGTTTTTTGAAGTCACACCGAGTGTTGAAAACCTGCGCTTTGAGCAGAACTATAGCCAGCTCGTGGTGCGGGGCGACTTTGAGGTGGGTAAGGAATACCGGATCCGCGCGAACGAAGGAGTGGTCTCGCGCGAGGGGCAGGTGCTGGATGGTGAAAGAGAATTTGCCGTCACGTTTGAACCGGTGCGGCCGCGGGTTTATTTGCCGCTGGTCATTGGGCATCAGATCCGCGGCGGGCTGCGCAAGTTCCATATCTCGACGGTGAATCTGGCATCCGCGCAGGTGAAAGCGCACGTGGTTCCGCAGGATCAGGTCACTGCCGCACTGGAGTCGTTCGATGGCTATCGGAAAACGGAGTGGGACGAAAACGCTCCGCATGAGAAATTTCAGCCGCTGCCGATGGATGCGTTTCAACATCAGCTATTGTCGGAAACAACGCTCACTTTCGAGCAACCGTTGGACTCGCGA
>JBGTCP010000623.1:0-1733 GCA_041748815.1 Chthoniobacterales bacterium | reverse complement strand
GGGCGACTTGCTGGTGCTGGATGATAAGGTTTTCCTGAAAACCATCGCTGGCCTGGTGAGGGTGGAGGCGATTTACGCGCGTGTGGCCGACCCGTGGATCGACCCGCTGGTCTTCCGTAAAGATTCCACGCTCGGCGTGCCGGGGTTGGTGCACTGTGTGCGCCGGGGCTCCGTGGCACTCATCAATGCCCTTGGCAGCCAATTGGCCGATGACCGGGCATTGCTGCCGTATGCGTCAAGTATCATCAACTATTATCTTGGTGAATCGCCGATCCTTCACACTCAAAAAACACGCTGGCTCGGCGACATGGATGAGCGCGCCATGGTGCTCGACAACCTCGCCGATTACCAAATTCGCCCGCTCTACGGCGAAAGGGTACTGGGTCGGACGAAACAAACCCTTCCCTCCAAATCGGCCATTCAACAAGCCACACGCGAAGTGTTGCAGGCACCAGGGCAGTTTGTGGCGCAGCGCGCGATCACCTCCTCTTTCACCACTGTGATAGAGCGCGGACGTGAGGTGAACGCGAGCTTTGATCACATCATTTTTGCACTGAGGGATGGTGATGACTACGAGGTTTTCCCGGGAGCATTGACCCGCGTGGCACCCGGACAATCGCTCCGCTCCGCCTCCGAACTGGGTGGTGGCAGTAAAGACACGTGGGTGCTGAAGTCAGGCAGCCACCGCCAGACCACCGCTTTGCCGCATACATTGCGCGAGTTCACAGCGCCGGCCAAAGAGATCACCAGCCGCATGGCGGAGAATTTCTACTGGCTGGGCCGATATCTGGAACGCGCCTATAATCTTGCCTACATGATATCCGGCATCGAGACACTTGAAACCGAGGAACTTAACGCCGAAGAGCGACGCCTCTATCGGCCGATGTGGAATAAATTGCTACCGCCTCTGGATGGCCCCCGGTCGTCGTCGCGCAGTATCAGCTCGTGGCAGGATCGCTATCGCCTTGTCACTAACAGCGATGAGGCAGGCACGGCGGTTCGCATCATCGCATCGGCCATGCGCAATGCGCAATCCGTTCAAGATCTGCTGAGCCCCGAAGTATGGGCCGTGCTGGAGGAACTTGAGGAAACTTATAAAAAGACACGGTTTCTTAAAACCCCCAGCCGTGAACAAGGCTCATCGATTTCAAGGCGGCTTGCAGAGACCACGACCCGGCTGGTGCCGCAAGCCATCGCCACCGCGCAATCAACCATGCTGGACGACGATGCCATGCGGTTCTTCCGTATTGGACTCTTCTTCGAGCGGGCGGCGATCACGTCGAATGCAGTGGATTCCATTTCCAGCGCTTTGCTCAACCAAGCCAACCCCGATACCGAGACCGCAAGCTCATCGGAGATCGAGCTTTCCGCATTTCTACGTCTGCTGGGCTCGCGCGATGCCTACCGCCGCATCTACCAGATGCGCGCTTCGCCTGCCGAAGTGCTCAGCATTCTCTGCCAGAACGAGGAAAATCCGCGATCCCTCGTCTACTGCATCACCATGTGCCTGCAACTGCTTGCCGCGTCGCTTCCTGCAGAATCCAAATCCCTGCAGTCTTCGATAATTCCATTCCGGAATCTTGTGGAAATGCTTGGCGACATCGAATGGCAGTACTTTTTTCAGAGTGAGAAGAATAAACCCGACGACACCCTGCCCCGTTGGCTTTTTCCGTGGAAGCTTTCCGCCGGGCGGAAAATGCCGATTTGCAGGGAGCTACTAGCAAAGATCCATT
>JBGTCP010000622.1:0-27964 GCA_041748815.1 Chthoniobacterales bacterium | reverse complement strand
CTCCCGCGATGCCTACCGCCGCATCTACCAAATGCGCGCTTCGCCTGCTGAAGTGCTAAGCATTCTCTGCCAGAACGAGGAAAATCCGAGGTCCCTCGTCTATTGCATCACCATGTGTTTGCACCTGCTTTCCGCGTCGCTGCCTGCGGAATCCAAATCCCTGCAGTCGTCGATAATTCCATTCCGGAATCTGGTCGAAATGCTAGGTGATATCGAATGGCAGTACTTTTTTCAGAGTGAAAGGCATAAACCGGACGACACTCTGCCCCGCTGGCTCTTTCCGTGGAAGCTTTCAGCCAAGCGGAAAATGCCGGTGTGCAGAGAGCTGCTCGCAAAGATCCATTCCGAGACATTGCAACTGCATGAAAAGATCTCCGATGGTTTTTTGAACCATCAATTCCAAATAGGGATGGATGCCGAGCCCATGTTGTCTGGATTTCCGTCATGAAATTTCACCTCACGCACAAGACGGAGTACAAATATGAGTTGCCGGCTGCGGAGGCATATCTGGAAGCGCGGCTGCATCCGCCCGACCTGCCAACGCAGCAAATACGGGCCTTCAAGCTGGACATCACTCCTGCGATCAAGACTTCGCAGTATGTGGATCACAATGGAAATCGTGTGGATTTTCTTTCCATTCCATTTCGTCATAACAAGCTGGTGGTGAAAACCAGTTTCAATGCCACGACCTCGCCGCTGGTGATGCCGGAGGAAAGTTTGGATGTGCGGGTAAGCGAGGCGGTGCAGATTGTTTCCTCGAAAATCCATCAAGTTTACCATTATTTAAAATTTACGCCTGTAGTGACTTCCAGCAGGATGGCATCGGAGTGGGCTGGCCAGTATTTTCATGGCAAGGCGTCTCTCCGGGAAGCGCTGCTGGAGTTTAACACAGCCATCTACAAAAATTTCCGCTACCAATCCGGCTCGACCACCAATAGCACGCCGTTGCAGACCGTCTGGAAATCCCGAACGGGTGTGTGTCAGGATTTTGCGCACATTGCTCTTTCTGTGCTTCGGCATGCGCGGCTACCTGCCCGATATGTGTGCGGGTATATTGAAACCAATACTCCGACATCCTCGAGCGGACTTGTAGGCAGTATTGCAACGCATGCGTGGGTGGAAGTGCTTTTGCCAGGCATGCACTGGTTCCCGCTGGATCCCACCAACAACCAGGTGTGTGGCGAGCGGCATGTGACCATGGCCTACGGGGCCGATTTCTCAGAGGCTACGCCATTGCGGGGGACATTCAAAGGTGTGGGTGATCGCACTATGAAGGTGGCTGTGCGGATGCGGCGGCTCAAGATTTAAGCCTGTCCAGCAGCGGATTTTGAGCGGGAATATTTTTTGAAAAATGTGTTGCGCGGAAGGAAAGAATCCAGCATTTTACACCACTTCCTGAGAAGACCCTATCGTCCAGCGGTTAGGACCTCGCCCTTTCACGGCGGTAACAGGGGTTCGAATCCCCTTAGGGTCGCCACTTGCCCAGCAAGAATGTCGAGTTGGGATCTGGCATATAGAGAAGGGTGCGACCGGACCCTATTTGCGACCGTTTGAGAAACCTCCTTGCGTGAGAAAGGCCGCCAACGAAGCCGATGTCTGCTACATGCCGCAGGACGCTGCGGAAATCGACTTTCATGGCTTCGAGTAGAGTGTGGAGCTGGAGGGAAATAGGTGAGTGCATTATTGGATAAGCTGTCGGGAGGAAGAGGCGTTAGAAAGCGAAAAGTTGGTCCAATGATTTGCAGCGACACATGGGTCAATCTCAGAGCTGCTCAGTGTCTTCTTTGATACGATCTCCTGCACTTTTCAGCCTTTCAAGCCTGTCACGGGTATCCGGGTGCGTTGAAAACATGTAGGCCCAGCCCGGTAGAGAGTCCGATTCACTGAGCTTTTCGAAAAGCCGCGCCGTGCCAGCGGCGCTGCCATAAACCTCCTGCACAAGCATCAGCCCGAACTCATCTGCGGCCCGTTCCTGCCTTCGCGAATACCCCATCGCCACAAACTCATTTGCCGGGGCAGTAAGCTGCATCGCCCCGGAGGAGCCGAAGATAAGGCTGAGCGCCGCACCACTTCCGAGCTGACGCACGAGCCCGTGCAAATGATCACGATGTTTGAAGTGACCGATTTCATGAGCCAACACAAAAGCATGCGCGATTTCCTCGTCGCCCAGCGCTTTCAACAACCCCCGGGTCATCCCAATCACCCCGCCGGGGATGGCAAACGCGTTCACGTCCTCACTGTCCAGAATGACCAGGGTGAAAGTGATATCTGGACTCTCAGGATGCTCAGTCAGTTTATCCAGTACCGCCTCAAGCATAGCAAATTGCTTCTTCTCCTCCGGAGTCTCCGGCTCGTAAGTGTCGAGCTTCGGCAGAACGACGGCTAGCAGTTCTGATTCCTGCTCCAGTGAAATAAACCGCACGGCGATGTGCGATAGTGAAGCGGCAAGGATCCAAATGAGAGTAATCGCCAACAACGAAAGAGCAGCAAGCTGCGGCAGCTCCGTGCGCCATCCGCGACTTCCCCCACCCGAGCTGGCCTCCGCCGCTTCTCCCATGGATCGAGGTTGAAATTTCATCCCTCGCAGCGACATCCGCCGATCATTCGTAGCGAATCGCCGTACCGTAAGCGACTACCTCGACTGCCCCCATCCCGCGATCACGCTGCGTTTGCGAAATCATCGATGTCTCGAGGCGGAGATTCAGAATCGCGTGCGCCTCGGGGCAGGATTCCTTCATCCGCAACACCGCTTCACGCCTGGCACGGTCCACCAGGCTCTCGTAGGATCGAAGCCGACCGCCAAAAATTTTACGCAATCCGGCAAGCACCTTCTTAAAATAATCATTCGAGACCACCACACAGCCGGTCACCAGGCGCGCCTCGAGAATCGTGCGATCTGCCTCTGGTGTGCGAATCGGCACCGCCGGTATATGCAGCGTTTGCGCCTCGCGTGCCTGGATCGATGCATAGTGCTTTTTTTCAATCGAACTCCCGATCCACCATGCGCCAAAGAAGAGGATCACGGGCGAGCCGTAAAACATCAAAAGTATGACAACTGTAATGAGGTCTTCCACGATTCAGTGCCGGAAAATTACGCCACCTTCACTGCCGTGCCATAAGCATACAGTTCAGCTGCACCTGCGGAGACCGAGGACGTCGAGAATCGGATATTCACGACTGCATTGGCACCCAGGGCTTCCGCTTGTTGCGACATGCGTTTCACTGCTTCGTTGCGAGCATCGCTGAGCAGCTCCGTGTAACCCTTGAGTTCTCCGCCCACAAGATTTTTAAGGCCAGCCATGATGTCACGGCCAATGTGTTTTGCCCGCACGGTGCTGCCCGAGACCAGCCCGTAGTGTTCGACGATGGTGCGACCCGGGACGGTTTCCAGATTCGTGAGCAGAAGATTTGATACCATCTCGCTCAAGTAGTGATTTCCCCCGCACCCGTCAAGCCTGATAGATTGAGTTCAAATAAAAAGCAATACCGTCGGGGTGCTCGAATCCGCACTCCGCCTTATTTGTAGGTAGACTTTGGCGGTTTGCGCTGGAATGTGTGGTCGCAGAGCCAGGCACCAAGGATCAGCTGGAGAATGTGATACACCAGAACCGGCAATAACATGAGGGCGTAAAAGCCTGCTTGCTGGCTGGTGCCGAACAGCGATGGCAACATCCCTGCGCCGACGGCAAGAGACTTTTGGGTTCCGCAAAAATACAGGGCCACTTGATCGGGATGGCTCAAGCGCATTGCATTGCCGACTCCCCAGTTGAGCCATGAAACAAGGGCAATCAAACCCACGCAGGCCGCGAACACGCCCCCGACATATTTCAGAGGGATTCCTTCCTGCGTTAAAAATGCGCGGCAGCAGGATTCGAAAACGATCATGAGGATGATGGCATTTGAAAAATGCGAGAGCACTTTTTTCCAGCGATCAATCCAAGCTGCCAGCAGGGGGCGCAGAAGTTGCCCGATCAAAAGAGGCAGTGCTACGAGCAACATCACCCGGATGAGTGCCCGCACGAAATTAAACTGCACTTCGGCATCCGCCACCATCCAGATCCATGTGGGAACCAGCACGATTCCGAGCAAACTGGATAGCACAATATTCACTACCGCGATCGCGCGATTACCGCCGGCATTGGCAGTGAACACAGCTGCGGTCGAGACTGTGGTTGGCAGGATCGCGAAATACAAAATCGCCAGACGCAGGACAGGGTCCAGTGCATCACCTGCAATCCAGCATGCGGCATAGGCGACGGCCGGGAAAACAAGAAAAGTGAATCCCTGACACACGCTGTGGATCTGCCACTTGCCAAGATTCTGCAGCATCTGCCGTGTCGGCAGGGCTAGGCCTTGCACCAGAAAAATAAACACGATGCCAGGCGTGATCAGATACCTCGCAGGCAGCAGCCCGTCTGCACCGCCCAGCTCCGGCATCCACCATGCGAACGCGATGAGCGCTACCAGCGACAGCAGAAATCCCTTACCTTTCAATGCATTCATTTGCGAAGAAAATGCATCACATGAAACTCCGCATGCTCCAACACCATAGAGCTGACTGGAAATTCATTCTCAAATTCCGGCAAGAAAACATCCCCTTCCACCGCACGATGCACGACCGTCAAAAAGAACTCATCACACCGTGGCAGCATTTGCACCAGCAACTCCCGCCCGCCGATGACAAATGCTTTGCCGGGCAGGAAATCAGAGGCTTTCAATGATTGTGGATCTCTTATTATTTCAACCCCTTCGATAGAGTCAGCATTCCGACTCACCACAAGGTTCCGTCGTCCGGGCAGCGGCCTGCCAATTGATTCATACGTTTTCCTGCCCATAATGATCGAATGACCGAGCGTGCAACGTTTGAACCACTGGAATTCCTCACGGATATGCCACGGAATTTTTCCCTCGTGCCCGATGACACGATTTTCGGACATGGCAAGGATTGCTGAAAATCCGCCATTCATACCGCGATCGGTGCCTTGATGGCTGGATGAGGATCATACCCTTCGACCACAAAATCCGCGTACTCGAAATCGTCGATCTCAGTGCGCGCATTCACGATTTTGAGTGTCGGCAGCGGGCGTGGTTCGCGGGCGAGTTGTTGCTTAGCCTGATCGACATGATTTTTGTAAAGGTGCAGATCTCCAAACGTGTGGATGAACTCTCCCACCCTGTATCCACAGACCATTGCGACCATGTGTGTGAAAATCGCGTATGAGGCGATGTTGAAGGGCACTCCTAAAAAAATATCCGCGCTGCGCTGATAAAGCTGACAGCTCAAGCGGTCCCCGCTCACATAGAATTGAAAGAGCGCATGACACGGCGGCAATGCCATCCGGTCGACTTGAGCCGGATTCCATGCCGACACGATATGCCGTCGGCTTCCGGGGTCATTCTTCAGGCGTGTGATGAGCTTGGCAATCTGATCCACCGAACCACCATCCGGTAATGGCCATGACCTCCACTGCGCACCATAGACCGGACCCAACTCACCTTCCGCATTTGCCCATTCATCCCAGATTGTGACGCCATGGTCCTGGAGCCAGCGCACATTCGTGCTGCCGCGCAGAAACCACAACAGTTCATAGATGACCGATTTGAGATGCACTTTTTTGGTGGTAAGCAGAGGAAACCCGGGCTGCAAATCGTAGCGGACCTGTGCGCCGAAAATGCTGCGTGTTCCTACTCCCGTGCGATCCTCACGCTCCTCCCCCTCATCCAGCACCCGCTGCAGTAAATCCAGATATGTCTTCATTGAAACGGATGTTAATCATCCTGCCCCGCGAAACAAGCCTGAGAAAGTGCAGAGGGGGAAACGGACCCGTCAATTTGGTTGCCACATTAAAGCTGAACTATGTTAAACGTGAAGGCCCATGCAGAAAGCCTATCCTTATTATGAAAATTCGCACCGCCACGTTTGAATCCAGTGCGCCGGATCTGGCTACGTGTCCGGCTTCGAAGCGGCTGGAATTTGCGTTCATTGGTCGTTCGAATGTGGGTAAATCATCACTCATCAATATGCTGACCCGGCAAAAGGACCTGGCAAAAGTTTCCGGGACGCCCGGCAAGACAAAGCTGATTAATTTTTTTACGATCAATAACAAATGGACGCTCGTGGATCTTCCCGGCTACGGATATGCGAAGACGGCGAAGCGCGAGCGCATGCGGTTCAGCCGCATCGTGACTGATTATCTGGAAAACCGCCAGAACCTGGCAGGCACGTTCGTGTTGATCGACTCGATGCTCCCGCCGCAAAAGCTGGATCTGGCGTTCCTTGAATGGATGGTGGAATGCGAGTTGCCCTTCATTTTGCTTTTCACCAAAGCCGACCGTCATTCGAAAGCGGCTGCCACCAAAAATATTGAAGCCTTTCTCACCTGCATGGATTCGATCAGTGGTGACCGGCCGGAATATATCCTTACTTCTGCCAAGCTCGCTCAGGGGCAGGGCGAAATTCTCGACAGCATCGCAGCTGCGCTGGACGCAGCACGCGAGGCCAAACCGGAGTTCAACTTTCCATTGGAGGAGCCGACTGCATGACGCTTGAAGAGCTGGGCTGGAATGCCGAATTTGCCGAGGAATTTGAGCCGCTCTCTCAAAAAGGCTGGAAGCCGGCGCGGCTGATTCGCGACAACAAGATCACTTATGGAGCTTTGCTGGAAGGTGGTGACGAGCTGGAGGTCATCATGGGCGGCAAGGTCTATCATGATGCGGAAACGGACGCCGATTTACCGGCCGTCGGTGATTGGGTCGCTCTCGAACTCGGGCAAACCCATCGTGAACACATCATCCGCCATCGTCTGAAACGCCAGAACACGCTGTCCCGGAAAATGCCCGGACGCGGCACGGAAGAGCAGGTCATCGCTGCAAACATCCAGGTCGTCGTCGTCGTGACGGATGCGGGGCCAGACTTCAATTTGCGGCGCATGGAGCGCTACTTCGCCATCATCGGGCGCAGCGGAGCACGGGTGGCAGTTCTTCTTAATAAATCCGACCTCTACACACCCGAGCAGACGCAAGAGGCATCCGATGCCATCCAGGCGCTCAATCCGAATGCCGAGATCCACGTGACCACTCTGAAAAAGAAACGCAGCCTGCACGTACTCAAACCCTATCTTCAACCCGGAGTCTCAGTTGCGTTCATTGGGTCCAGCGGTGTCGGCAAGTCCTCGCTAATCAACTATCTTGTCGGCGATGAATATCAGTGGACGGAGAAAGTGAACGAAAATACCGGCAAGGGCCGCCACGCCACGACCGCACGCGAGCTCATCGTGCTGCCAAAGGGCGGAATCATCATCGACAATCCCGGAATCCGCGAAGTGCACATGTGGACAGACGAGACTATCCTGCGTGAGCGGTTTGCGGACCTCGAAGAACTGGCCGGGCAGTGCAAATATGACAACTGCACGCATGGTCCAAATGTGCAGCCGTCGGATTGTGCATTACGTGCGGCGATCCAGTCCGGCACTCTGGATCCCGCCCGCCTGGGCGGCTTCATGAAGCTGGAGGATGAGATCACTAATCTCCGGGCCAACCGCAAAAAGCGGCAACTTACCCTGGACCGCCGAACGCGGCGCGACCAACAAATCAAATCCCGCAAATACCACGAACGCGGAGAATTGGACCACAAGTAAGCTATGGTTCCAGCCTGCTGAGCAGTTCCGGACCTGGCAGCGGACATGAGCCATTGGTTTTGCTGAGCCAATGGCGGCGCGCGGCGACACCGTCGTAGATGAAATCCCGCAGCGGGCGAGGTATCATTGAAAGCAGTAAGCCAAAAGCTCTCCAGTGGCCGCCGAGGGTCGAGAGAATGCCAATGACGGCATTGGATTTCATACGAGGCATCCCCGTTCGGGCAGAGAACAAAATCGAGTCGATTTCAGAGTCGTGGAGCTGAGCTCGCAGAGCGGCTCCTTTGCTGGAATCCAAAGTGGTGAATGTGAGCCAAGCATGGCGATCCTCGTTCACCAGGAATCGCACAAATCCATTGCACATCAAACACGAGCCATCAAACGCAACCACTGCGGGGCTCCGGGCCGGTTGTTTTACCGGGAACCATTTGGGATCAAATGTGAACGCATGAAGCATAAGCATTCCAAGACTCAGGTCGGAAAAATCCACGACCAGCACAATCCCGAGATGCATTGCGACCATGGATCCCCATGCAACAAAGCGTCCAAAGCGGCAGAGACAGAGCGGCAGGAATGCAATCTCTGCGAGCAACGCTCCATAGGTGAGCATTGCATGCATTGGCTCGGGGAATGCCAGCAGCAGGTCGCGGAGTATTCCGGGCCGGGCGAGAGGATTTTCCAGCAACCAAACCAATGCACTGCCATCGATCCAACTCGGCGAGTCGAGCTTGGTGAGTCCACTGAAGGTGTAGCCGACTGCCATCAAAATCCATGCGGAGATAAAGACCGCCCGGGGCATCCTCCATCCAGCGGTGCGTGGCCGGAATGACATCGGTTCGCCAGCAGGAATGAGTGTGCACAAAATTAAAAGCAGACCAATGTATGGCAGCGAGGGATTGATGATCAGATTATTGCGATGAAACAAGCACGCCCAGCCAAACCATAAGCCGATGCAAACTGGGATCCGCCACAACCCGATGGTCAGGAAAACCGACAGCACCACCATGGCGCCAACGAAGGATTGCACTGCCCAATCGGGCAGATCCAGCCACAGGAGATTTGGAAAGATCCCCCATGTCAGGTTCAGGCGTGGATCTGCAAGCACGCCGCTTGAGGCAAAGAGTTCCGGTGACCATTCGAGCAGATGCGCAAAATGAAATGCAAGGTAGCTGCCGAGAAGAATTCGGAACCCGGTGAATTGCCATGCTGACATCTGCATGGCACCCGGTTCGACATGGAGTTGTGGTGTTTTCATAGTTTAGTAGGTAGCGATGAGATTTCCCTCGCGGCATCGAATGACAACGCCGAGGTCGGTAATGTCTTCGGGCACGCCAAGCTCAGTGCGCATGGCGGAACCGGGATCCAGGGAAGCGGAGAGCACTTGGTCACGCAGGTCATCGGGCAGAATCGGACCACCCGCCAGGGCTGCACCATAGACATTCCGACGGTTGTAAGGCCCCGTAAGGCGGGCATAATCCTCTGGAGTGATGCGTAGCGTCCATGGTGAGGAATCAGGACTTTTTCCTTCCAGAGTGAAGTTGCAGGAGAACGCCTCATAGCCATCGACTGCGCAGAATACTTTGGGGAATGGCGCGATCATCGAGGCCACGCCCAATCCCCGTAGCGGCATGGAATTCAGAAGATAGCCCGCAATCTGGAGCAGGCCAATAATGGTGAGAACGACAGCGATTGTATTTCGTTTTTTCATAAGAGTTCAGGCTTTGTCGGAATAACACGCCCAGCGTTTGCGGCAGCCAATGCAGTTGATGGGCAGAGGTTTCTTCGACGGAGATGCATGAACGTCGCGGAAGGCGATCATGTCCTGAAACCTTTGCTCGCGATCAGGGGTGAATCCGCAATGCGCAGGTGAGGTACGGGGATTTTTGAGCGTTCCAAACATCCAATCCCAGAGCGGCAGGTCGGCGTAATTTTGCGAATGATGGTTTCGCTGGTGATGAATGCGATGCGACTCCGGACGCTGGATGAGCCATCCAATCCATCGCGGCGTGCGGATGTTCCAATGGTAAAAATACTCAGCCACCGCAGTGATGGCGGTGTAGATAGCAGCCACCTCGACGGAGCACCCCAGCAGAGCAAAAACCAGCAATGCACTCAGAATGGAATTGAGGAAAATCTCAACAGGGTGTTTGTAAAAACTCGCGAGCACCTCGATGCGACGTGGCGAATGGTGGATCTGATGACAGAGACGCCAGAAGAAGTCCGATTCATGCCGCACCCGGTGCCACCAATAATAAACAAACGTCGAAATGAGATAAGTGACCGCCGCTGCGGGGAGATTTCCGAGGTAGTCGCCAATACGAAGCAGGGAGATGCGGGCAAACCACTGGTCCCATGTCCATCCTGCCACGAGTACGATGCCAAGTTGGACGGCGTTCACCAAGGCAATGCGCAGCCACCAGTATCGCGAATGCGGCAGGACGTTTCCGGGCCACAGCCGTTCAACGATCAGCATTCCGGCAGCGATTGTGGCAAGTAGTAATAACATGAGAGAAAGAATGCCACAGGTCACTCGTATTTTTTAAATCGATAATCTTTACAAGATCATCGATTTCATTGATGTTCTAAACATGAGTAATATCCTTCCGAATGTGCATCACCTGGAGCTTTTCTATCATGTCGCAAAGCATGGAGGCATTACACCAGCGAGCCGCGCGATGCCCTACGGCATCCAACAACCAGCCATCAGCGGACAGATCGCGGCACTGGAGGAAGAGATGGGTGTGCGGTTGTTTCAGCGCAGGCCATTCCAGCTCACTGAGCAAGGGGAAGAGTTGTATGCGTTTGTGCGCCCCTTCTTTGGCGAACTCGGTAATGTGGCGGCAAGCATAGCGGGACGCGGAGACCGGGTGCTCAGACTGGCAGCTCCGGCAACAGCGATGCGCGATCACCTGCCGCAAGCCCTCGCAAAAGTGCGGGAGAAAATTCCCGACCTCGAACTGCGCCTCACCGAAGCGACCTACCACGCATGCTGCACGCTGCTTGAGGAAGGCGGGATCGATCTGGCGGTGGCGGAGATTCCCGGCAAGCCACCGGCAGGGATGCAAACGGAGGTGCTCGCAGAGTTGGAACTGGCACTCGTAGTGCCCGGCCGCCGACCTGGAATCATAAGCATCGAAAAACTGATCTCAAAGTGGAAGCTCATCCGTCCACCGAAAGGGCGATTGATCAGCGAGCTGTTCTATTCGGAGCTGAAGGAGCGGAATCTCGACTGGGATGCAACGATTGAAGCAGGTTCGCTGGAAGCCGTGCATGCGTTTGCGATTCGTGGATTTGGAGTGGGGCTGACAGTGGTCACACCAAGCATGAAAGCACCGTCGGGCACATGGTTTATGCGTTTGCGGGACTTCCCCCGCCTATCCATTGGTGGGCTCTGGCGCGGCCCCCTGAATCGACCTGGCAAAGCACTGCTGGACGTTCTTCGAGAGCAAGTGCCGGTGTAAGTGCGGGGGCCTGGAAACCCATGCGCCTAAGGCGCCTCAGTTGCCGATCCGTCGCTATCAGCGGGGGCGGAAGCTTCCTCTGCACTTTCGGAATCTGCTTCAGCGTCAAGAGCAAGGTTTTCCCATTCCTGCAGAGTGCCTGCGTGCCCCCCGATTTCCTCCAGCAGTGCTTTGCAACGCTCGACCATAAGCTTCAGATCGGGAGGACCTTGCGTATCCTCGGCGGTGCCGGGGAAGATGAGATAAGTGACTTCCAGAGCGGTGACGGGGCGTCGAAGCGGACCCGAATTTTCGTTGATTTCCCGGCAGATGCGCAATGAAGCTTCGCCGATTTTGTGCGAGGGGCCGGCATCACCGAGAATCGTGGGATAAATTTTATCCTCATGAATAACCACTGCATAGTCCCCGAAGCGCGGGGCAAAAGGGAGTGACCGGTCCCGCAGCGCGAAGCCTGGCATCACTATATAGGGATCCGCCCGCGAGACGAGATAACTAAATGTTTCCATGTCAGCGATCTCGAGTTTTGTGCGATCAATCTCTGCGCGCAACTGGCGGTTCTCCTCGATGGAAAGTCCCGGCGCTGCAAACCTTTCTTCCAATTCCTTGAGCCTTTCCTGCCTGCCTTGCATGAATTCATTCGGACGATCGGTTTGCTTGGGCCAGCGGTAGCTGGTGAATGGCTGGAAAGTGGACGATGTCTGATCGACGGGAATGTTTCGGTCACCATCCGACCCGTCTCCGTTCACATCCATCATGGATTGGAACAGGAGCACTTTGCGTCCGGATTCCGGATAGGTGGATTCCAAAATGGTCTCGCAGTCGTAAAAGTTCTGCTCCGAGAGGACGCGGTTGATCCGGCGGATCTGTGCCTGTGCGTGTTTGACTTTGTTCTCGTAAAGCCCGTGGTAAAAAGCCGAGACCTCACTCTGTTCGATGAGAGCAGGAAGACCCGGCAGAACGGTGGGAAGATTGGAATTAAGAGCCGCGAGACCGTCCACGGAAGTCACGGGCTCCGGCACGGCGATGCGGAACAGCAATTCCATGGAGTAGTTTTCCTGAATGCGGCGTTCTTTCGAAGAGCTTTGACCCTGAAACGTCTCCGTCCGGGCTTCGAGCTGAATCCCATTGTAAATATCGGAGAGGTCCAACTGCCCGGACGGGATGAACTCGCGCGGCAGCGGGGTTGGGGCTGGTTCCACAGAGCTATCTGCGGTGGTCGAGGAACTGGCGGCAGGAAGTGCATCACTTTCACCCTCACCGGACTCCAAAGCCAGTTCCGGCACTGGTTCACTGGCGGTGTGAACCAGCTTTTCCTCACAGGAACACAATAGCGAGGTAATGCCCAAGACCCAAACGGGAATGGAAATGTGCCGGAATTTCTGACGGAAGGCTGCCACGTCGTGGATCGCTTCAGCGTTTAATAAGGCCCAGCAGAGTGATCACGATGCCTGCGACTGCAAGCACACTCATGGGAAGCGTTGTCATCAATGATGCACCTTCGGTGGAGCCGTTTGAAAGCGTTTTGACCGTCGCTGGAACGAACCTTCCGGCGATCAGAATCGATAGCACTAATCCCATGACCAACCCTGCAGTGGGTTTGCCGGGCAGCAAAAATGAACTCACCACGAGAAGTGCGCCGAGCAGTCCACCAGCAATGAGGGAGGGTGGACTACCTGCTTTCACGAAGCCGTAAATGCCTCCCAGAATAGTAAGCACGCCAAAAACCAGCAGGAAGATCTTTGCAATAGGAATCATAGCTCGAAGAGTAATCAAAAAATCCGGAATGCACAACCGGAGAAAAGTGTCTCTGTTAAACAGGGGCGTATTTCCGAAAGTTGTAACCCGTGTGGTGCGGGCATCTTGCCTGCATTGTCAGCGCGGAGTTTGCAGGCTGGAAGCCCGCACCACATCCCTCAGAAGTTGCAACTTTCAGAGATGCTTCCCTCAAACCGTCACTGTCTTTCCGCTCGCATCGGAGTCAAAACAGGCATCCAGCACTTTTTGGATGGCGGCACCACGCGCAAAATCGGGCTGATCATTTTTGCCTGTGCGGACGCTTTTGAAGAAGCGTTCGTAGATATTGGGAGTTGCAGGGCATTCGACGTCTTCCCAGGTGGCTGTGTCGGCATTTGCGCCTTTGCAGATGCGCAGTGCTGTGTAGGACTTGTCGAGGTTGATGCGGATGGCTCCTTTGGTGCCAAAAATCGCGAGATCAAGGCTGTTTGCATGTCCCGTTGCCCAACGTGTGGTGTGGATGGTGGCGAGGGCGCCGTTGGTGAACTCTGCTGTGATAATCGCGGTGTCATTGGCATCGAGGGGATAGCCTCCCTGCTCAGTGCCTTTGTGCTCGGTGAAAGTTTTCAGCCGGGCATTGATGGATTTAAATTCCCCAACAGGGAATCCTGCGAAGTCGAGGATATGCACCCCGACATCCCCGAGAGCACCTTTGCTGCCATGCGCGGAGGATTGACGCCACAGCCATGCGGGTGTGGTGCGCCAATCGCCCCACACTTTGCTGGATAGCCAGCTCTGCAGGTAGGAAGCTTCCACATGTACCGGCACACCGATGACTCCTTTGCTGACGAGAGAATGCGCTTTTTGAATAGCGGAGGAATTTCGATAACTCAGGTTCACCATGTTGATGACGCCCTTGCGTTTGGCGGCGGCAGCCATCTTCTTGGCGTCGGCGTAATTCAGCGCGAGCGGTTTTTCGCAAAGAACATGTTTCCCGGCGGAGATCGCCTTCAGCGCCAATGGCGCATGAAACGCATCAGGCGTGACAATACTCACCGCATCAATCTTGCAGCTCTTGAACATCTCTCCCACATCGGTAAAAGCATGCGGGATTTCGTGTTTCTCGCAGAATTCCAACGCGCGGCTGGCGTCGACATCGCAGCCAGCTATGACTTTGCAGCCTTTGAATTTGGAGAAGTGACTGGCGTGGACATTTGCCATGCCACCGGTACCGATGATTGCGAGATTGATCATGAATGAGGAGTATTCACTGGACACGATGGCGTGGCATTGCAAGAAAGATCCTCGCCGAATGAATAAATCCTGGATCGACCTCCGCACCGCCCGCACACCAGTGCTTACTTTCCCGGCGCTCGCGGCAATGTCCGGCATTTCTCATGGCTTCATCGGCAGAGTGCCAGACGTGGATGTGGCAGCCGACCGGGCTGAGGCTTTGCGGAAGCTCGTGCCGGTCCATGATGCGATCTGGCAGGAACAGGTGCCGGCAGCCGCTAGTATCGTCTACGCCGAGCAAACTCACGGCGATCAGGTCGCTTACGTGCGTGATGCAGAAATCCACATCCATCCCGGATGCGATGGACTGATGACCAATGTGGAAAATCTTTGTCTGGGGATTTATGTCGCGGATTGTGGCGCCGTGTTTCTGGTGGATCCAGTGAAGCGTGCCATCTCGCTCGTGCATTCCGGCAAAAAAGGCACTGAGCTGAAAATTGTGAGCAAAGCGATCCTGGCGATGCAGGCGCAATTTAATTCCAATCCCCGTGACCTCGTGGCCTGCTTGGGTCCATGCATCCGTCCACCTGAATACGAAGTGGATTTTGCGGCAGACATTCTCGACCAGTGCCGGTCATTGGGAGTGCAATCCATTCACGACTGCGGGATCAACACCGGCGCTGACGTGAAAATGTGGTACTCCTACCGCATGGAAAAGAGCAAGACCGGCCGCATGCTGGCGTGGTTGTGCCTGGTGGGTGAGTGAATCCGTGGCCTTGCCGGACAATTAATTTGCGCACCGCGACGAATGCATCCAGCATGATCGCATGCTCGCCCTCGAAGACACACACCTGGATATTATTGGCAAGGCCCAACGCGGACTCGGTATCTCCGACGATGCACTGATCTCTGCGGCAGAAATCTCTGCCGGGGCACTTAAGGAACTCCGTGATGGCGAGGTGGACGACGAGGTGCTTGAAAAAATTGCGGCGGTTTTGAATCTCGGAGCCGACGCGCTCAAAGCAATCGCTCATGATGAATGGCAGCCCGCACCGATCACCGTGCCGGACTTATCGATTTTCACCACCGATTACGGCGACATGCTGGTGAACGCTTACCTCGCAGAGGACGAGGAATCCGGCGAAGCTGTGATCTTCGACTCTGGAGCGGATGCGGCTGACATCCTGGAATATCTTGAACGGCAGGAACTTCGTGTTCCGCTCATTCTGGTGACTCACACTCACGGCGATCACGTCTTCGATGTTGACCGCTTACGCGAAAAAACCGGAGCCATTGTATGGGTCGGTGACCGCGAACCTGAGCTGCAAGGCGCACAAACGTTTGAGGCAGGCCACATCTTCCGGGTTGGAGCGCTTACCATCGGGACCAGGCTGACCTGGGGCCATGCGCAGGGCGGGATCACATTTGTCGTCGAAGGCCTGGAAAAGCCGGTTGCGATTGTGGGGGATGCCATCTTTGCAGGCTCAGCGGGCGGTGGAAAAGTTTCTTACGCCGACGCCCTTGCAACAGTCCGCTCTGAGATCCTCTCGCTTCCCGATGAAACGGTGCTTTGCCCTGGCCACGGACCACTCACCACCGTCGCATGGGAGAAAAAACACAACCCGTTTTTCACGGAGTGATCGCCGGGTCGTGCAGGACAAATTTCTTCGACCTGATTCCCTGAAAGGGAAGCAATCCATCAGCCCAGGGTTGTATGGCGTCAGCCGGACTACCCTGGGTATAATGCAATATAAATACCAAGCCTGAAGGGCTTGAATCCGTTTCCCCTCGATATAACCCTTTCAGGGTTTTCCCTCTCTCTGATCATGACCCAGGGTAGCTCGCAACCTTGGGCTGGACGCTCTATCCCCTTCGGGGAATTCCTCTAAGAAATTTGTCCTGAACCCATCGCCCGATCGTGCTTCGCAAAAGTGCGCCATCCGAAGACTGCGATCAACACAAAACAGATCAACGGCAGCACAAATGAGGCGCGGGTGCTGGACAGGATCATAGCTCCGAGATTAATCGGATCCAGATCCATGATGGCACCCTGCAATGGCGGCATGAGACAGCCGCCACCAATGGCCAGTATTAACCCCGCAGACCCCAGTTTCGCATCCTGCCCCAACCCGCGCAGCGCAATTCCATAGATCGTGGGAAACATGAGCGACATGCATGCGGAAATGCCCACCAGACAATACAGCCCAGTCATTCCCTGAACAAAAATCACCCCCAGCGTGAGCAAGCCGCCCGCGACCGCAAGCGCCATGAGCAATCCGCCAGGACTCACAAACTTGAGCAAGTAAGTGCAGATGAAGCGGCTGGAAACGAAGATCACCATCGCAACGATGTTGTAGCCTTGGGCCGCTTCGGGAATGAGCCCAAGCTCGTTAACCGCATACTGGATAATGAAAGTCCAACACATGATCTGCGCGCCGACATAAAACGCCTGGGCAATCACTCCTTCGCGATAACGGGCCAGCCGCATCAGGCGGCCGATGGTTGGAAGGAAGTTCAGCGATGGATCCGTGTTGTTCACTGACTTCGGCAGCCTCGACACCGCAAAGAGGCCGAAGAACACCAACACCACCACACCGAGGATAAGATAGGGTCCGACGATCACAGCCAAGTCGCTTTGTTGCAATGCCACGAAGGCTTCGGGATCCGCAGCCTGCAGTGCTGTGCGTTCCGCCTCTGAAGCCGCATCCAACTTTGCAAGGATGAAATTTTTCGCAATAAACATACCAGTGAGCGAGCCAAGCGGATTGAAGGCCTGTGCCAGATTCAGCCGTCGCGTTGCGGTGGATTCATCGCCCATGGAGAGGATGTAAGGATTCGCGCTGGTTTCCAGAAATGAGAGCCCGCAAGTCATCACAAAATAAGCCAGCAAAAATGCCCAGAACACCGTCATGTTTCCTGCCGGAATAAACAATAGACAGCCCGCTGCATACAATGCCAACCCCGCAAGGATGCCAGCTTTGTAGCTGAACCGTTTGATAAACATCGCCGCCGGAATCGCCATGAAACAGTAGCCGCCATAAAACGCAAACTGCACCAGCGAGCTTTCAAAATTGCTGATCAGCAAAATGTTCTTAAACGCCGCCACCATCGGATTCGTGATGTCATTCGCAAACCCCCAGAGCGCAAAAAGCAGCGTGACCAGCACAAATGGCACAAGCAATGAGCGTGGTACTGTGGGAGCAGAAGGACCGGGGGCTGACATCCGCGCAATATGCCCCAAACAAAGTGCTTTTCGCAAGTTCTCTCAATTAGTCACCACTATCGTCGTTGAACCGGCTAACCCTGTGACCGGTCCAGCTGCACCTGGGCTGTTGGAGGCGGTTTATGAGGTGCTCCTCGCCGATATGTTGCGCGAGCAAAACCTTGCGGGCGAAAGACAAAAGCCCATATCCATTTTCTTTCGTGGAAAACGATTTGATGAAGGCTTTCGCGCTGATCTGGTGGTGGAAGGACTTGTGTTAGTGGAACTAAAATCCGTTGAGGCACTTGCCCGTGTGCATCGGAAGCAAGTATTGACCTATTTGCGGCTTGCCCAACTCAAACTCGGGCTGTTCATCAATTTCGGAGGAACTTTGCTCAAAGGAAATATTGATCAGCTGGTCAACGGACTGGATGGTGACTTTCTGGGCATTCCTGGCTCAAGTCCTCGTGCCCAACACCTCCTGCCGGGATGCACTCCGCAAAGTTCAGGCATGGTGGATACTTATGGATCCCGATGTTCACACTGGCTCTTCCTCCAATGTGGCATATACCAAAGCCCGCGCACGATTGGGGACCAGTGTTCTGACTCCGATCCATCAAAAACTTACCCATCGAATGGAGTCGCGGGTCGGCCGCGAACAACTCTGGCATAAACGCCAGGTGCGCATTGTCGATGGCACCAGCCTCTCAATGCCAGACACTGCAGCCAATCAAGCAGCTTACCCGCAGCCCTGCTCTCAAAAGCCAGGCTGCGGTTTTCCTATCATGAAAATGACGGGGATATTTTCTCTCGCCAGCGGAGCGCTCCTGCATTTCAAAACCAGCGACAACCATGAGCATGAAGGTGTGCTTTTCCGGGAGATGATCCCGCTTCTTGAAAAGGAAGATGTGCTATTGGCTGACCGCGGGTTCTGCTCCTACCAAAGCATCCACGAACTCAGTGCCCACGGAGTGGACTCAGTCATGCGCCTGCATGGCGCCCGCAAGCCGGATTTACGTAAAGCCAAACGACTTGGTCCCGATGATTTCCTGATCACATGGACCAAACCCGCAAAGTGCCCGGCGGGCTGCACTCAAGAAGATTATGAAGCACTGCCTCCCACCATGGAACTGCGTCTTGTGTGTGCCCAAGTCAGTGCACGCGGCTTTCGTTCGCAAATCATCATCGAGGAGATCGAGCCGGAAAACTGAGGCTTCGCTGGCGTGCTGACCACCGGGTCCCGTAAGAATGAACCGTCCAGAGCCGAACGGGGCGCATGCGCCCAACCTTCACTCGCTAAATCGGCTTCGGGTGGGTAATACGCAACGCAAACAACCATGAACATCGAGAACAGCCGCTTCCCTATGACCAAGCTGGTGGTCGTATTTAACTGGCACTTCTTCCTGATTGCAGGTCTTGCGTGCGTTGGTGGAGTCATTGCGATTTGGCTTATTCCATTCACATGGATGCAGATAGTCATTGGTTTGGGTGTCGTTGCAGCAGTGTACTTTCTCATCATATCGATCATAGCCTCCTATCTCGTGTATGATCACTCAGATCTCTACAAGCTTGAGCGATGGCCTGATCGGGTGATTCCCCGGGAAGCCAACTCTGCCACACTCGTTCATGCGGGCTTTGACCCGGCTTCACGCAAACTGATCGAGAAATATCCTGACTTTCAATGGACTGTTCTGGATTTTTTCGATGCCGGGACGACCACAGAGACGTCTATCCGAACGGCGCGTAAGCTATTCCCTCCGGTTCAAGGAGAGATTCAGATTAAAGCGAGTGATTGGCCTTTGGAGGATTCAAGCCAGGATGTAATTTTTATAATCAGTGCGGCACACGAGATTCGACACGATCCAGAACGATCAGCATTCTTTCGCGAAGCGAGCAGGTGTGTTAAGCCTACGGGGCGTGTCGTTGTCATCGAGCAGTTAAGAGACCTGCGAAATTTTCTAGTCTTCGGTGCGGCAGTGCTTCACTTCCTGTCCTACCAGACATGGAAAAGCTCATTTGAGGACGGACATTTAAGATCTGTTGATGAGTTCTGGATGTCTCCTTGGATGAAAACCTTCGTTCTGCAAGCTAAAAAATAGTGGGAACGCCACTATCCACCGATTGCCCATTCGCCTGTCCGGTACTGTGGTGAGCACTGCATGGCCGACATCACTCAGCATGGCCGACAGAAGTGGGACACTCGTCTCTGGATGCTTTCTGTCCCCCGGCTGATGCTCTCGATGGCAGAAGACTCCCTCGCAAGGAAGAGACATACTGTAGGGGGTAAACATAAGCATGTATATTAACCATAAAAAGGCCGGATTCAAACGGCAAAAACATCATGGAAATTATATTTTAACCCCTTTTTGTTAATTAAAACTAGCTACTTGAGGATGGTGGCATGAGAGATGCTTGCGCATTGTTGAATGTTTTACACGGAACCTTATAGAATCATGCTATTCATCATCAAACTATCTAGCCCACTTAATCTCTTGCCATTGGCGTTTATTTTTACCGCTTTTACCGGTCTGTCTCCGGTGTTGGCGGCACCGCTGGTTAATTTCACAGTGTCTTTGAATACAAGTCACGATGCCGGAGCGACCTACACCAATTTTGTGGCAGGCGGCTCTGGAAGTCAAAGCCGCTTCACCATCGGCTTTCAGCTTACATTACACAACATTGACGGGACGCCGGTAAACGTGGGTCCGATCGCAGCATTCTGCAGTGAAATTGCCGAGCCTATCAGCGCGCAGAATTACACTTTTGCAGCGGCTCCGTTGAAAGAGATCGCTTCGGGCCAAGCTGGAATCTCAGCGTCCGCAAGTGCTGCGATTCCTGTCGGCGGGATTGGCGATCTGCGGGCTGCCCGGGTGGCCTACTTGTTTGATCAGTTTTACATCTCCGACCAGCTAACGGCATGGACCGTTACCACTGCTCAGCCTTCTACACAGGCGTTTCAACTCGCGTTATGGGAACTGACTCATGATTCCGATCTGAGCCTTTCAAACACTTCAGGAGCTGTATACCTTGGCTCACAAGGGACCAGCACTCTTCGCAACAACGGAGTATCGCTGGCGCAGAGCTATCTCGATACGGTGAACACAGCAAACATTGACGGAACTTACGTTAGCACAAAATTCAAGATTTGGGCACTCGTCGATGCCAACGGGGCCGGATCAACAGGGTGGCAGGATGTAATCGTTGCGGTGCCTCTGGGCAGCAGTGCTGAGACGATGCTCACACCATTACTGCCGGTGGCACCAATTCCAGAGCCAGGCACTGTAGCATTTATCTTACTCGCCTTGGGGCTGTTTCTTCTGGGCCGCAAGGGTAGTAAGAGGTAAAGATACGCCTCAGGAACCAGCTTTTAAGGAACCCATGTGGCCCAGGCCGCACCGCTTGCGAGGAGGATGGCATAAACCAATTTGCAGAGGCAGTGCAGGGCTTGATCGGCGTTGAGGGAGATCCAGTTTTCGGATTTTACGAAGTCAATGATACTGTGCAGGATCAGCTCGGCCAGCGCGAGGATCACGGAGCCCGAAATAATCCACACTGCGCCTGCGTGCACCAGGGAATGCGCACCGAGCGCGTGGATCCAGAGGCCGGGTTGCGCCCCGTTACGAAAGGTGCTGGAGAGATCGGAATGACGGCTTTTTGCCAACGCAATGAATTCACTTTGCAGTGAGTAATCAGCAACCGCATGACCGATGAGAAAAGCGAAAAACAGGACAAGTCCTGCGGTGATACCTGTGTTGGTATTGAGTGATGCAAATAAGGATGCGAGCATGACCAGAGGGATGGCGATTAATGGAGCAAGCTCATATAGGCCCCACGCATTTCCGCACTGGCGACTTTGGCATTGATTTTACGGATACGGCGGCTCATCTCCTTGCTGATATTCATAAGAAGCCGGGCGGCGGCGGCGGGATAAGACTCGAGAAATAATTCCATATCGGCACGCGTCGCCCGCCAGACCGAGGAGAATTCTTTTGCAGTCACGGAAGCACTTGCCATCGATGGGTCGAAAAGATTGATTTCGCCGAGAGACTCACCAGCCTCGACTCTCGCGATAAAAAGAGGCTTTCCATCGACCAATGTGTGCACATGCAGCAGTCCCGAGATGACAAAATACAAAGAGTCCTGCGGCCCGCCTTCCTCAATGAGAAGCTGCCCGGCTTGCACCGGCAGAAACTCTCCGTAATTGCTGAGCAACACCCGGTCATCTTCTTCCAGATCGGCAACAATGCCCAGCGCGGGCAGCTCAGGACGGTTGAATTCAGTTGTCATAAGAAATAAAGGAGATCCGTGAAGACATTGGATGTTGAAAAAGATTTCTCACGCTTTGTCCAGTTTCGTTTTGGGTTCTGGCTGGGATTTTCGCGCGCGGACTCCAAAGACACCTTTGATGCGCTAAAAAAACCGGCTGGTCGCATTTCCTGATTGCATACAGGATTCTCCACATGCTAGATCGGCTTTTTCAGGGATATCCGAATCGATGGGATACAACCAAATGGAACGGCTCCCGGGAAAGGGCCGATGTTTGCTGTGACAGGGAAAGTCGGCGGCATCAGGCCTTTACAGAACACTATCAACGACTTCGCACATCCACGAGCCCATGACATCCCCCATCGCCACTTACCTTCAGGAACTTCACAAAAAATACGCGGATAATCATGAAGGGGAAGTCGCCACTTACATTCCCGAACTCGGCAAAGCCAACCCGGACTGGTTTGGCATTTGCCTGGTGACCTGCGACGGCCAGGTCTACGAAGTCGGGGAGACAAGGCAGGAATTCACCATCCAATCCATCTCGAAGCCACTCGTATACGGCATCGCGCTCCAGGACAGCGGCAAAGACGAGGTTCTCTCAAAAATATGGATGGAGCCCAGCGGCGAGGCATTTAATTCCATCAGCCTGGATCCATTGGGGCGCCCTGTGAACCCGATGATCAACGCCGGAGCTATCGCCACAACAGGAATGGTCGAGGGCACGACTGCCAGACAAAAGATCGGACGCATTCTGGATACATTCTCGCGTTATGCCGGGAGAGATCTCGGCATCGATGAGAGCGTCTGCCGCTCAGAAACTGAAACCGGCCATCGCAACCGCGCCATCTCATACATGTTGCGGAATTTTAACATTTTTACCGGCGACCCGACCCCCAGTCTTGACGCATATTTCAACCAATGCTCTATACTCGTGAACTGCCTGGACCTTGCTTACATGGGTGCAACCCTGGCAAACAACGGGATCCATCCGAAAACCGGCACGCGAGCTGTGGTTGCGGACTACGTGGAAAGTATTCTCAGTGTGATGGCGACGTGCGGGA
The DNA here is from genome assembly GCA_041748815.1 of Chthoniobacterales bacterium. Classification (GTDB taxonomy): domain Bacteria; phylum Verrucomicrobiota; class Verrucomicrobiia; order Chthoniobacterales; family CAKUMP01; genus JBGTCP01. Next base: position 5,370 of record JBGTCP010000622.1, on the reverse strand, counting down.
TGTATGATGCTGCCGGCGAGTGGCTCTACAATGTCGGAATGCCGGCAAAAAGCGGCGTGGGAGGAGGCATTGTCGCTGTGCTGCCGGGCCAGTTGGCGGTCGCGGTCTTTTCACCGAGGCTCGACAGCCACGGCAATAGTGTGAGGGGCGTGGCCGTATGCAGAGAGATTTCGTCGTACTACAATCTCCACCTTTTCAACGCATTTAGCCCCGGCATATCCGTGATTCGCCATAAATCGACAGCAGCTGCAGTTTCCTCCAACCGGTCAAGGCCCGCAAAGGAAATGGACCTTCTTGCCAAACATGGAGAAAGCATCCACATCATCGAGGCTCAGGGCAGCATCACATTCGGCTCCGCCGAGCGCATAATCCGGGATTTATTCGACGACATAGAATATGTTTTTGCGTTCATTCTCGACATGAGCCGGGTGGTCGAAATGGATTTTGTCTCCTCCCGGATCCTTCTCGATTCCTTCGAAATGCTGGTAGGGCGCGGGATTTGGATCCACGTCACCCACAGCCATCATTTGCAGACCCTGAGCCGTTCCCGGCGTAAGCGCTACGGTGAGCAATTGCCGGAGAAACTCAGGTTTGAAAACGATGCGGACACAGCACTGGAGTTTTGCGAAAACAGGTTGATCGAATCACTCGGCGAACGCCGCGGTTCCAGCTATCCGATCCCCATCGGGGAATGCGAACTTGTGGCAGGGTTTTCGGAAGCTGAACTCGAAGACCTTAAAACCCTTCTCCGGCCCAAGTTCTATGCCGAGGGCTCCGTCGTCTTTGAAGCAGGCCAACCAGCGGACGAACTTCTCGTGATCCTCAAAGGCAAAGCGAGCGTGCTGCTTGAACTTTCCTCCGCAGTGACCTACCGCATTACGACCTGCACGCCAGGAATGACATTTGGAGAGATGGCACTGCTCGACGGGACTGCCCGCTCGGCCACTGTCCGTGCCGACACAGAAATCGAGGCCCTATCACTCTCCGCCACAGATTTTCAGAGGCTGCCGCAGATGTCTCCTGGCATTTACGGGAAAATGCTCACCAACATTTCAAAACATCTGGCCACGCGATTGCGAAAGCGGAACGCGGAAATCATCAGCAGCCATCAGTGACGGAAAAGCGGTACCTCACTTCTCAGTTGCAGTGAATACGCCATCCCATCCATTGGCCGGTGGGCTTTCGATCATCTCCCGGCATCGCTGGATCTGCAAGTGCGTGAGGGCGTCGTCGAAGCCCAGCCTGGAGGCATCTTCGAATCCCTCCAGCGCTTCAACAAAACCGGCCCTCCGGTAGGCTTCGACCGCCAGCTTGAATTCCTCCAATCCGCCGGGGACCGGAGCATCCGAGGCAGCTACCACGGTGAAAATCGCCATCGCTTCCGACTTGCCCTTGACGCGAACGAGGTCGACCGGGCGGAAATGAAATTCCTTACGGATGCGTTGCTCAACAGACTGACTTACCAGCAGATCGACGCCATATTGCTTACTCAGACTTTCCAGCCTCGCGGCTGTATTCACTGTGTCTCCGATGGCAGTGAATTCCATTCGTGCCGCGGAGCCGATGTTGCCGACGACCGCCGAGCCCTGATGCACGCCTATCCCAATTTTAAGCGCTGGCAATCCTTCCTCCGCCCACTGCCTGTTCAGGTCCTCCAGGGCTTCGCGCATTCGCAGTGCGGCGCTGACGGCGCGGTGTGCGTCGGCGTCCAATGCGGCTATGGACCGGTCGTCACGCACCCGGCCCCACACAGCCATAATGGCGTCCCCAATGAATTTGTCGATGCTCCCGCGTTCATCGAAAACCGTTTGGACCATTTTTTCGAGATAGGTATTCAGGTGCTTAACGAGGTCCGCTGCGTTCATTCTTTCGGCAAGGGAAGTGAATCCCCGCAGGTCCGAAAACAGCAGCGTGATTTCGCGGTCCACACCCCCGAGCGAACGAAGATACGGAGCCGGATTGCGGGCCAGCTCATCCGCCATGTCCGAGGAAAAATATCGCTGCAGTTCTTTGCGGCGCCGGCTCTCGAGCATAAAATCATAACCCAGGCAGAACAGCCCCGACGCAAACCAACTCGCAGCCGGTAAAAGCATCGGAAGCACCAGCGAGGCCGTGCTGTAAGCCAGCCATTGGCTCACAATCGCAAGAACCATTCCCGCAATCAACAAAGCAAGAATCACCAGTGGCCTTTGAAATGAAGCCGCCAATCCTGCAGCCAGCAACGCAGCCACCACTACGAGGGCGATGCGAGTCGGGGGAGAAATTTCCCACAACCAGTCTCCATCCCGCAATGCCCGGAAAGCCTGCGCGTGAAGCTGCACCCCGATGAGTGTGCCAACCGGGGTCCTCTGGAAATCCTGAAAATGCCGCGCAGTCACTCCAACGAACACCACCTTGTCCCTGAAAAATTCCCCGGAACCAAAGTTGCCCACCCAAAGCGGCTCCACAAATATCTCATGCAGCGAAACCGGCTCGAACGACTGCGGGTGGCCAAATCGAAAGACATAGTCCCGATCTTTCTCGATGTCCGGTGCCGCCGCTCCCGTGGCGCGAAGCGTGGCCAATGCAAGCGAAGGCATCGCATCCTCTCCGGCAGAAAGGCCGCGCGACCAGAGCGGACGCTGTGTCCTCACGACCTCATCGGCATCCGGCCAGAAATTGAGCAGCCCCGTGGGCACCTCGGTTCTGAGCTCGGGAGGCAGCAACGAAGGCGTTACAGCAATAATCTGTTGCTGGCCGCCCCAGCCCGAGCCGTCACGCTCCTGATGGTCGACACCCAGGACAATCTTTCCCGGATACTTCCTCAGTGTTTCTGTGAATGCCTCGTCAGCTTCCGGCGATGATGGCATGGCGAAAGTGAAGTCGAGGACCACTACGGCCGCGCCGGCATCGATTAACCTGCCAGCAAGGATTCCCCACACACTTCGGGGCCAGGGCCATCCCTGCGACATCGCAGCAAGAGCCTCCGACCCTTCCAGATCCTCCGGGAAGAGGCTGTCGAGACTCAGGCTGGCGTCGTCAACTCCCAGAATAACCACATCATCCGGCGGCGCAGCGAGATTGCCCGACCCGAGGTGAATGATGTCGGCCAGACGCCATTCCTCCCGATCCACAAATGCAAGGAACCACGGATTCAGGAGCGAAATGCTCACAGCGAAACCCACTGCGAGCCCGATCAAGGCAAGTCTGGTTTTTCTATGTGAAAAAAAAACCGACAAGTGAAAATATAGCTTTGACATAAAGATTCCGGAAGCTCACATGAAGTGTTCAAGCTCACTCCGGGGTGCTGTTTGCAGGGTCGCGCACGTCATCCGAAATGTTCGTTATGAAATCATATCTTTTTTCTCTTTCGAAAATCAACATCGCCGTTCTTGGATTTTTTTTCCTGATAAACGACGCCAATGGACAAACGGGATCTCTATCAGATGCAGTTGTGGCAGGCAGAAGCCAAGACACGGCAGATCAGTTATCCCCATTGCTTACAGATCCACGGGCAGAGCGGACCTTTTCAGCCGGGCTGGATTCCGAGATCCAGTTCGCAGATCCCTCGCCCGGCGACAGCGACCTGGGCGACCAGTTAATTTTCCGCGAGTCGCCGAAGTTGCGGCCCTTCCGGGCCAGCGTGGACACGTTTGTCTTTGCCACAGATAACGCGGCAAACCTTTCACGCGGTGAAGTCGACGATGTGTATTTCGGCACGCGCGTGGCTGCGGGAGTTCAGCACTCGCTGGGACGGCGGTGGTTCGTGGATCTCGACGTCTCGCAACAGATCCTGCGTTACGACGAGTTCGACGTGCTGGATTTTGAACTGCTCGATGTCTCAGCCAATTTGATTCACATTTTGCCCGTTGCCGGCGACATTCTGCTGCTTGCCGGCCCCCGGTTTCAGCATCTCACCAACGACGATTTTTCCAACGAGCTTTTTAATAGCGTCTCGCTGCGTGTTGGAGCACAGAAGGCGTTTCTGATTGACTATAAAAATACTGTTTCCGTCGGCATTAATGGGGAATGGGATGTGCATCACGACATCGATGTGCTAACACGTTACCAGTACAGCGCGTCAGTTGGGTGGAGCCACAAGTTGATGCGCGATCTTACATTTTCGACCTCGTTCCGTTTCGCGTGGATTGACTATCCTGACTTCGACCGTGAAGACGCACTCTCCATTGCCGGCGCATCGCTCACCTGGTCGCCCCGCCCATGGATCGATTTTTACCTCAGTGCCAGTTGGAGTCATAACGACTCAAGCCTCGACTTCCTGGATTACACCACACTTACAGGCGGCGGCGGCATCGGCGCAAAGATTCGCTTCTAATCAAAAATTCCAAATCCAAATATGAATGCACTTCTAAAATTCCCAGCATCAGTGGCAATGGTCGCGCTCTGCTTCGTATCCGCTGACAGCCATGCGCGCAATTCTGCCACGGTAACCCGCGTTTTTAATGAAGTGAGCATTCTGCCACCCGACGCCACTCGCATCCCTGCCTCACCAGGTGCAGTCGTGGAGGGGGAAACTGCGGTCGCCACCGGCGTCGACTCGCGGACGGAGCTGAAGTTTCCCGACAATACGCTGACCCGATTGGGCGCAAATTCCATCTTCCGTCTGGACCCTTCGCGACGGTCAGTCGAGCTTGAGCAGGGCGTTGTGCTACTTCAAGTTCCCAAGCAACTTGGCTCAGGACGCGTTCGCACGGCGGCCGTCACTGCCGCAGTCTCCGGCACTACGCTCCTTGTCGAATACACCCCGGACAATGCCGTCAAAATCATCGTCATCGAAGGCGATGTGAATCTGTTTTTTAATGAGCGGCCATCCGAGTTCACCACTCTCAAAGCGGGTGACATGATCATTATGAAGCCGGATGCGCCCAGTTTTCCTCCCACCGTCCAAGTGGATCTTGAGCGACTTAAAAAGACATCGAAGCTCATGGACGAAAGCTTATTCGGCCCGCTTGGGAACCAGGATGACATCGACGGTGCCATTGCGATGCAAGCTCTCCTCCAGGAAAACGGCGAGTTGGTCAAAACATCACTCATGATCGAAGGTCTTGGCACCAAAGTACAAATCGCCCAACCCGCCCGCGATAACGCGCTTGGGTTGCCGGGGTCCGATCAACTACCGCCTGCGCCCAAGCTAGCGCAAATAACGAGGCCAACTCAGACACCTTCGCCTCTTATCCCCCAAACGCCTTTTGAAGTGCCATTGAGTGCAGCATTTGCCGTGATTAACGAAGGAACTTCCATTTCCACCAATCCGACCATTCAGGTGTTTGACAGCATCCCGTTTCGTTTTGTGACAGGGCCGGGTGTGATCTACGACCCGCTCACAAACGGGCCACTTTATTCGGCCCTGGGCGCCGAAGCAGAGGGCGA
>JBGTCP010000621.1:0-5068 GCA_041748815.1 Chthoniobacterales bacterium | reverse complement strand
CCCGCCACCGTGCTGCGTCCCCCCTGAAAGAGTGCCACACCGTGTTCCGCTCCGCTCCACACCGTGCGGATCGGAATCACTACCCCCGGCGCACGCTCCACGCCAGGCAGTCGCTTCGCTTTGTGCCTGTCATGGAATCGTGCTCGCCTACCCCTCGCGGCCTCCGCTCCTGCGTCGCTGCGGCCGCGCACCTGCAGGATGTCCGGCGGTGCGAGAGGCCCATAAAAAAGGAGAGCCTGCACGCACCGCCGAAAGGCAGTATTTAAGAGCCTCCGGCGGCCCCTCATTGCCGGGGTGGCTAGAGAAAAAGTGAGTGGGAGGAATTGATTAAAAACTTCTCACCTTCGGTAAAAACAGTCGTTTATTTACGAGCGCACTCATCCTGCCTGAAGGCTGCTCGTAAAGCTCGCGGTCAGGTTAGACGGCTGGAAAAAAAAGATGTCGCGCCGGTCAGTGTCCGTTCGTACCGTTGGCTGACACATGCTCGCGGACGAATGGTTCCAAGATGGAAATGATCTTCTCTTGCTGGTGCCGGGGGAGTTGTGAGATCGAATCAAAGAGCTTCCTGGCGCGGCCCACAGGGCCGGTGCCGCGAGCTCTGGCCGCTTTGCGCCCCAGCAAATCGTCAGCGGAAATATTGAGAGCATCGGCAAGTGCTTGAACCTGTTCGGGGCGCAAGGAAACAGCTTCTCGTTCCCAATAGGCAATGACGCGTTGAGTAGCGTTGACCCGGTGAGCGAGGTCGGTTTGCGTCATCCCGGCCTGCTGGCGGGCGGACGCGATGCGCTCACCAAGGGAGGTGCGTTTTCGTGTCGAAGGTCTTCCTGCTGGCATGTCGCCAATATACCCGAGACTTTGAGAAATAGACGAAATCGCTTGCATAAATATACGAACTACCGCTAATATGTCCGCATGTCAAATCTTTCAACTTCCGACTTGACGGGGTCAGGACTTTTGGGGTCAGTCATTTATAATTGACCTTGCTTGGTTTGAATGTAAGCGTCAGCCGACGAGCCTTACGGTCCAGACTTTTGGGGTCAGTCATTTATAATTGACCTTGCTTGGTTTGAATCTCCCTTTAGAGTAGCTCCGCAGGGGTCAGCGGCAGCTCCGCAGTAGCTCCGCAGGGGTCGGTCCTGAATGGCGTTAACATAAGCAGAACTTTTGGGGTCAGTCAAGAGGCAGAACTTTTGGGGTCAGTCAAGAGTTTTCGACTTTCTTAGAATTGCCATTTGCTCGTTCTTTTTGCGGGTCTTTTCCGATGCTGATATTCACGGCACAGCCTGCTGGGAGGAAATGGGTCAATCGAGAAATCTTGACTTTTCACGCCGTTGGGAATGTTCGCTACGTCCTTGCGCTGTAGCGAGTAGCGGGCTCCGCCAACCCTAAGGTCAATGCCGATGGCCCGCATTGACACGCTCGTCCCAATCGTGTCGCCCTGCGGGTCCCACTTCACGGGATCTCCCCCGCAGAATGACAAAATCGCGAATGATAGCGCACCAGGAATTGCTGCAAAAATATCTCACGTAACATCCATAATGGACTTGCAATGTAAATTATTCTCGAATATTTACACCTCGTTAACTAAAAAGTTTTGAAGCATTTAAAATTAGCACAAAAATCTTCCAGCCATAAAACTCCATTTTAAGTCCATATTCTCATATGAAATCAGAGTCAGGCAGACGGATAAATGTTTATGGAGCCAAGTATGTGGGTTCGGAACGTTTTTTTAGCTACGCGCATCAACTCAGCACAGTAGTCTCATTGCAACCGGAGAGTGTGTTGGAGGTGGGAGTTGGCAACAGGATTACTTGTGAAACGTTGCGCCTGCTCGGAATCCGGGTGACCACATTAGACCTCGATGGAAGTTTGGAACCAGATTTGACGGCGTCCGTGTTGGAGATCCCTGCTGAGGATGGCTCATTTGATGTGGCGGTTTGCTGCCAGGTTTTGGAGCATTTGCCATTTTCTGAGGTCGGGCCAGCGCTTGCCGAGCTGAAGAGGGTGACCCGCAGGGGACTTGTCCTCAGTGTTCCAGATCAGACGCGGAGTTTGGACTTTTCATTCCGTATTCCAAGTCTGGACTCAAAGCGTTTCAACATACCTGTCCCATTCCCTCTCAAGACGAAATTGCCTGCGAAGCACAGGGAATGGATGGGCCACCATTGGGAACTGGGGGTTAGGGGTTCTGAACTTGTGAACCTCAACGAAAAAATCCAGGAAGCAGGGTGGGTGACAGCTCGACGATGGAGGGTGCCTGAGAACCCATGGCACCACTTCTTCCTGCTTGAAGCGGTCGTGTGAATCGGCACCCCCCCCGGAAGTGAGGGTAGGGCTTCCCGGAATGTCATGCACCATGGTTTCCCGCTCACCTTCCAGGTGAAGCAAATTTGACCCACGACCTCCCCCTAGAGATCAAGTGACCGGCACGCAATTTTTTGCCAGCCAAGCGGCAAACTCCGCCGCCCCGCTTTCGCCTGCGGCCAAGGCCAACGTCTCCAGCACGGCTTCTTCTTCCGGGGCTTGGAATTTATAACCGTTGCACTCCAAAAACAGGGCCGCGGCCATGAGGCCTGAGCGCTTGTTCCCGTCTAGAAACGGATGATTCTTTACAATCCCTTCCGCATACGCTGCGGCCAATTGAAAGATGTCAGGTTCTGCATAATGAAACATTTGGAGTGGTCGGTTGAGGGCTGACTCCAAAAGCCCCTCATCCCGGATCCCGGGCAATCCTCCAAACATCGCAAGCAGCGCGTCATGGAATGCGAGCGTGTCGGTTTTATCGATCCACACCGGCTCGCTCACTTGGCCAGTTCCCGGAAGGCATTACGATAGCGCCGCATGAGACGCTCCGCCTTCATCATTTTCTCATCGAAACCGGGACGATCGGGAGTGATCGACAACGAGCAGTTGGGAGCCTCTGTCAAATACAGCGTCGAGCCCTCCTCGACACGCAGTGATTGAAGTGCCTCTTTCGGAAGCACGATGCCCAGGGAATTGCCGATCTTGCGAACTCTTGTCTCAATAGCCATGGGATAACGTTCGTTATAACTTCCACTTTTGTCAATGGAAAGCGGACGGAAAGGGGAGCGGCGGGCCACTTGGCCCGTCGCGAGATAGCTCGCAATGAAGCCGGCGAGACCCGGTAAAGAACTCATCAAATACCCTTCTCGCCGGCCCTCGCTTTTAGATCTCTCCGCAGACGCTGACTTTGAGGCCCATGTGCTGCATTGCTGCCGCTTTTGCGAGCAATGCCTTTTTGGCTTCTTTTCTGCCGGGGGCATAGGCCACCTGGATGTGATTGGATTTGTGGCGGGCCATCATCTGGTCGCGGGTGATTCCCTGCAACACCGCATGCATGATTGGCCATTGTGGGGTGGTCAGCTTCCAGCGATCCTCGGTTTCCCCTTTTGGAAGCGAGACGACCTCTGCCAGTCCGGTGTCGAACTTCAGCACACCGTCCTCGATAAACACACGGCTCCAGACGATCCAGCCTGGCTTGCTGATGCCTTTGACGGTGCCGCCGCCGAGGCGGAAATACATTGCAGGCTGGCGCTCGCTGCTCGTGCCTTTGTAGCCGTCCACAAAATGCTCCGGGGGTGCCGCGCCGGAGATGAGGAATACCCACACATAGGCATCGAGCTTTTTATCTGAATACTGGCGGCCCCAGCGCAGATCGTGGAGTGTATTTTCGGGGGCGTAGCCAAGCTCGCGCCACAAGCGATTGGTGACCAGACCGTCTAAACCGGCGCATTCATCGACTTCGTTGAAATGTGGCAAGGCCTCACCGGCAAAAAGCTCAGCTCCTGTGGTCTCGTGCAACACGGGCGGACGGTCCACGTTGTTGAGCAATCCTTCGACAAGGTCGGATGCCGGAGCAAGGTCCTTGAGGCCTTGCTGGTATTGGATGCCGATGGTTGCGCAGCCAAATTCATCCGCGATGCGCACTGCGGCGATGTACATTTTGCACTGCTGGAGGATCTGATTTTCCGTGAGGTCGGTTTCCTCGTTGCCGCCGATGTGGAAGGTCATGCCCTTTTTCAGGAGCCAGTCGTAAACGCCACGTGCATCCTTGTCCGAAACAGTGAGCATCTTCGCATAGAGGCTGGATTGGGAGAGGCGTTCCTTGAACACGCCGGTCGGGTGCAGGAGTTCGTCGGGAGTGATGGCATTGAACATGCCCATGCAGCCTTCATCAAAAACTCCCATGATGGCTTTGTTGCGCTTGAGGTCTTTGGCGAATTTCTCGCCCATTTTGTCGAGCGCTTTTGGCACGCCGACCTTTTTGAGCGATTGAACATGCGGCGTCTTGTGCGTGAAATTACCATTTTTGAGCCAGGATTTCAGGCCCTTCAGGAAATACGAGTCCGTGAAATCCTCACTCCAAAGCGTCGTGTATTTGATGCCCGCTTTGGTCAGCGATCCATTCAGATTCAGCATACCGACCAATCCCGGCCATGTTCCGCTCCAATTCGCAATCGTCAGGACCGGTCCCTCATGCGTCGTGAGACCATGCAACACATGATGGCTATATTGCCAGGCTGCCTCCGCGATGATGAGCGGCGCATCGGTGGGGATTTTGCTGAATACTTCCATGCCGTATTTCTGGCTGTCGATGAAGCCGTGGCCTTTTTCAGGAACAAACTCATGCGCCCGCTTGACCTTGTGACCCTGAGCTTCGATGGCCGCAATAATTTGCGCCTCCATTTTAAGTTGCTCGGCCTCGCAGTTCTGGTTTGCGGTCGCACGGAGGTCGCCATTGGCAATGAGATAGATAGTTTTCATAGGAGAGGAATTTTGAACGAGCGAAATTCTTGGCACAGAATTTTGAGGATTTAAAGATAATCCCGCCTCGAGCCGCAAAAATCCTGGTCGGCAGTCAGTCCTCGAGAATACGGAGCAACTCCGTGCGGAAGGCAACATCCTCCACGGTTGCAGCAAACGTCCGGCCCGCCGCCCGGTCGCTCACCTTCCAGCCATACATCACGCCGCGAAAGGCGCTCTTCTGCAGATCGCCAGATTCAATGCTCATGGCCCATGCCTGCGCAGTTGGTGGATCCATTTCTCC
>JBGTCP010000620.1:0-6630 GCA_041748815.1 Chthoniobacterales bacterium | reverse complement strand
CCCGGGAGTGTTGCATTGAGAGCCGCACTCGATGAGCTTCGCTCGCTGGTCTACGCGTCTATTGGCAGGATCCAGCCATCTCTCCGGCGATCATAAATGCATACAATCATCAACTCCTTGGCGATGCAGGCACACAACAATTCACAAGTGTGCATGACTGTTTCTCACGCCTCACTTCAGCAACCTCGAGTTAAATTTGCAATTTGCAGGAGGCAGGGTAGATCTGAGCGGAGTTATTGCCAGAGGCAGTTCAGAGCACTGCTGATAAAGACTTTGTGATTCTTAGGGGTTATTTTTTCTTGAGTCGACTGGATACCCAATCAGGGTTTCGGCGAAGATCGATCACCGCCCAAACCGTGACCTCATCCGCCTGCACTGTGTAGAAAGTGCCATGCGGGAACACTTTGCTCAAAAGCCTGCGAAATCCCTGAACCTCCCGGTGAATTCCCGCGGTGACTTTGAGCCCTTCGATGTCTGCGCGCAAACACGCGGTAAAGTAATCGCCGAGTCCAAATTCTTGTGCCTCGTAAAACAGGAAACCCTCATTGAGGTCGCCAAAAGCATCCTCGGATATGAGAACTCTCTTCATCCACGTCCGATGGCAGACTTCACCTTATCCCAATCCAGAAGTCGCGCCTCACCACGCTCTACACGCGCTTGGCGTTCCCTCAATAAATCGATTATCTCTTGGGAAATTGGAGCTTCCTCGTAGTGATCACGCATGTCTTCCCAAATTGCCTCCATGATCCGAACCTTCTCATCGGTTGGCAGGGTCCTGATCTCTTGAGTAGTCATGGGAAAAACTTATCCTGAAATTGGGAGAAGGCGATAAATTTTTGCCAACATTGACGCTCAGGGGGCTACTAGGAATGTGGAGTGATAATAGTCCTTTTCTGGAAAATCTGCATCAGCATTCAGGCCCCCATCAGCAGCGATACTGTGGCGTTGATCAGCCTGTCGTCGTGGTTCGTGAACTTTGCAGGGTTGTGGAGGTCGTGGTTTCACACTTCGAAATCCAACGGAAAAAGTTCTGCCCGAACCCCGACACGCCTGATCATGGAAATCGCGAAATGAAAGAACGGTATTGAAGAGGTTTCTATTGACCCCACATCCCACAATGATGCTTCGATGCGAGGCCCCTTGCGGTGCAATAATGTCAATAGTAAATGACTGACCCCGCAAGCCCTCAGTAATGTCAATAGTAAATGACTGACCCCGCAAGCCTCAGGGCATAGCCCGATTGAGCGGGAGCGAATGAGCCAAATCCCGCAAGCGTCCAGTTGGAGTCCGCCACCACCGGCGCCAACGACCCACAACCGATTGACTTTCCTGCTCCTCCAAACTCACGGTTGCAGCGAAATCAACAGGCTGAGAAAACCCTTGTCCGCACCTTGCGGAGGCGTCCATTCGGCCCGAACGAGTTTCTGATCAGCAGTGGTTTCCTCAATGCTGTAAGCTTCAGGCGGGAGCGGAGTCCACACGTTTAGATCCAGCGAACTCCTTACCGTCTCCCGCACCCCAACGATGAAACGTGCCCGGTGGAAGCTGAGAATGTGCAGGCCATTCTCCTCATGGAAGTTCACCGCCGAGCGCGTAGGGATCATTGGATTCATCCCGAAAAAATACTTCTGCAGGTTATTGATGCTGTCACCGGATGGATTATCGAGCCGGCCACGCTGATCCAACGGAACATTCGGGAAACTGAGGATCCAGGTTTCAAATGTCCTGTGGGGATTGCCGCCAGGGACACGCTCGATCGCACCGATGTCAAAGCCATCACCTTCAGGAATCGCATTGCCATACAAATCCCGCTCACCCACATCCAATGCCCCCCATGCAGGCAGTCGCAAGTCCAGACCGGCATTGATTAATGGTGAGGCGTCTGTGGGCTGAAAGCCCTGGAAAGCCAGCAATCCGGCAATCGATGTGGGATGCGCGACGGTCGCGATATCCGCAATCCGGGGATCGGCTTGCAATCCAAGCGGAGCGCCCTGAAGTGTTTCCGGATTGCCAGACGCGGCCCGCCAAGCCTCGAGGCTGCTAAAGTCGGTGTTCGCCCCCCAGCGCCAGGCATTGCTGTAATGGGCATTCAGCGCGAAATATAAATTGCCCCGGAATCGAAAGTAACTGCGGGCGCCGTCGTTACTTACCGTGACAAATTTTTGTCCTCCGCTGACGATAAAGACGTTGTTGTTGAACTCGATGTTGGACATCGCACCGCTTTGATACATCATGCCAGGACGGCCGGTGGCATTGCTGTAAACCAGATTATTGTAAACGCGGATATTTGAGAGCGTCGAGCTCTGGCCGCTGCCTTTCCAGAAATGGAATCCTGCAGCCATGTTGTTGGCAGTCCGCCGGCCATCACCCCAACTGACATTGTACCGGAGGGTTGCATTGGCCAGTGGCGGGGCCTGATCAAACTCGGCGATCAAATATCCCGGTCCTTCGTTATTGTAAGAGTAACAATACTGAATAATGGCATTGGTTGCGCCCCCATCAATGTCGAACCCGCCCCCATCCTTGACTCCCGGGGTGGTTTTCTGGTCGTGGACCAAGCTGCGCTGGATGGTCACGCCGTACGAGCCCCATGTCCAAATGCCGACCGGGCCGCCGCCCGAGGAAGTCCCTGCCGAACCACCATTGTGGTGTGCATAGCAGCGATCAATCAATCCGCCGATCACACCCGACACAATGATGCCGCTGCCGCTGTGACCATTGGTCTTATTGGGATCGCCGGTCACACCGTAGACCTCGCAATCGCGAATGATGATGTTGCGATGCGACTGCTGGGTCGCCGAGCCAGGGTAAAGCCCATAGCTCGTGATGCCGTCGTGGCGGTGATCGTGAACCAGGCAGTTTTCGACCAGAACATCCGCAAATCCGCTGAAGGTATTCTGTGGGCTCCAGGCCCATGCCCCGATCTCGATGCCATGATAAAACTGCCGCACCGTGACATTGCTGATGGTGATACCGTGCAACCGCACCACACCGCCATCGACCGCAGGATCACCAACCAGATCCATATAGATCTGAATGCCGCGTTTTGAACTCGTGTCCCTCCCAATGCCCTCAAAGATCAGATCGCGGATCGTGATGCCTGCCGTGTTATAGAGGTCAACGCCATGGACATCGGTGCTCGGTTTGATGATAGCACGACCGGTTCCGTAGGATCCGATCACCACACGCTGAGTGGCATCGCCTGCATCCCCGGACGCCAGAACAAGTCCTGCATCCGTGAACGTCTGCCCTCCCTCAAACAAAACCGTGGTGCCAGGAGGAAGCGCAATGCTGTTTACCCTGCCAACCGTTTTCCATGCCGCGCCAGGCGAAGTGCCAGCTTGAGCGTCATCACCAGAAGGGCTCACAAAATACGTGACCGCATGCAGCGAAGCTACATGGAGCAATATACTCCAGACGACGAAGGCCTGGAGCAGGAAGGTGCGAAATGTGTTCATAATATCCGGGGGAGTTGCGCGTCGTGTAAAAGACTGACTTCATCACGGGGCGGAAGGTCGCCACAACGTGCATTCCCACAACACTATGCATCCCAGCACTTTTCACAAGCTAAGTCGATCATCGAGACCACAAACCCTCAATTGATTACGGCAGGACTTCCAGTGCCTTTCCTGAATGCAAGCCAGCCATCGGTGGTGCCACCCATCTGCTGCACACCATCGACAAAGAGTGTGTAGCGCTTGGTCGCATAATCAATCACTCCGTCAATGGTCACCCAACCCTCGCCGATGAAGGAAAAGTTGCTTCCCGAAGACGTCTTGGCGACATGCTCGATCATCCCGTCAAAGTAGCGCCACTGGTTGTCGCTGGCGCCACGTGGCTGAAAGGAGGGTGCATAGTTATATTGTCAGTTGATCGCGAAACGCTGCACATTCCAGCCCCAAATCCCCGGGCAAGTCTCGGGGTCGGTCATGCTTTTTTGCAATTTTTAATGATGTCACTCTCATTCGCCAGGTTCGAATTCGCTTGTCCTTTGTCATAGTCGCTTTCATCCGCGCACAGGCAACTGGCGTAGGATGGTGTTCCAAGATGGAGATTCTCGCAAACCAAAAGATTCCCGCCAGGTCGTGGGCATTTCTGGACTGAATTCGGCTATAGAGCAAATCACCCCAATCCCTCACGGATCAGAAAATCCCGCGGAGTCGTAACCAGCATGCCATACACCTCGGTTCCAAGCAGCATCTGGAAATCATCGATATCCAGAGTCAGAAGGACGTTACTTTGCGAAGCCAGCGCGGAGATCAGCACCGGTTTGTCTTTCGACGCCGTAAGCAACAGTGGACGATCAGTGGTGAGAGCATTGGGAACCCAAGTCAGACGCTCTTGCAATAGGTCCCACCTGCTAGTCGATTGCGGATCAAATTTATGGAGGTTCCGGACGGTTTCTGCCCGGCAGTATGCGGAGGATAATAATTCCCAGCCGCGCTCACCGGCAATGAGTGTGATAAGCTTGGAAAGCGACTTTTCTGAACCGCAGGCTGACAGAATCACACTGCTGTCGCAGAAAATCTTCACTCCTTTCCGGCACTCGCCCAGAATTTCCCGGCATCCCGCTCGTCCTCGGCAATCCAAGCTTGCAAAGTGGTCAGAGGAATATCCCGCACAGGCATCGCTTCGGCAGGTTGCAGGAAAACCCCGCCGTCGCGCACTTCAGCCAGCATCATCGGATGCTTAGACCTATTGAGTCCCAGCGCCTCACGAAAATCGGGAGGCAGTGTGATCGTCCCACGTTTTGAAACCGGTAATGCCGTCATGCAGTAATGCTGCATCGCAGGGAGCCCTTTGTCAAGGTTCAGGAAGCCACTCGTTTGGGGGACTTAATCGTTCGAGAGCGCAAATCACAGCGCCGCCCCGTGGTGATAAAAGTCTTTGAGTTGCTTGGCGTCCTTCGACGCTACAATTAAAATCTTAAATCGAAGATAGCTGCGGGTGCGAATCCCTCCGGTTGGTACCCCAATTCCAGCCCATAGTGAATGACTGACCCCAAGAACCCCCCAACTATCCATAATACCGAGCGAACGCCTCGGCAAATTTCTCCCGCTCGTTTTTCGTACTGTAAGGTCGCTGATCGACATGGTGCCCGATCTCATGCACCAGCAGGTCGCATACGTAAAATGCCCGTAAGTCAGTAGGATTCCATTGCCCCAGACCCGACGGATAGGCGTGCAGAAAGATACACGACCTCCAATAGTGACCATAGGTAGTGATGCTACTATCCCAGCTCTTGAGTTGCTTCTGCGTTCCGCCAAGAATGAACACCGCTCTCAGGCCCTCAATAAATTCCGGCCTCATTTGTCGAAGCTTCTCCTCGACCTGTTGCGGTGAGCAGCATTGCAAAAAACCCTCCAGAGTCGGTATTGCAATGACCTTGGGAAAATCCGGTTTTCTGGAGATGCGTCCATCGAACATCTGGAACACGGATTGAGTCTCTGCCCATGCAGGATCGTAGTCTGACCAGTTCGTGAACCGGTCTTGGGAATACATGTTGGATCGTGATCGCGACCCCTGGCTATGAGCACTCATTTGCGTCGGCATATAGCAGGTGTAAGGATGGAGTGAAACGCCAATCGATCACACTCATCTATAGCAAACTGCAAATGGAAAGGCAAGCATTCGGGGGCATGGATTTGCAGAGTTCGACAGATGGTTTAAGATTGGGAGCATAAGAGGCATGACGGACCTTCAAGCGTCCCCTCCGGGACGCGGATTCAAAAAAACATTAGCCCGGCGATAAATCACCGGGCTACTATCAAGTGTCCCTTCGGGACGGTCAGCTGGGGAGTGCTCTCCTGAAACTATATTGTTGTCCTCGTGGCTGGTCCCATCCTTGCCGGTTGAATGTGTCGCGTTGCGATCAGTCACTTGATGAGGTTGTGGCTGGATTTAGTCAGGGTGCGGATTTATGCGCAGCTCAGTCACTTGAGTCACGGGGATTCGATGTGAGCAAAACCGAATTTTTTATGGCGGATGTTTCCATGAGTAAACCTTTCCGCCTTTGTAGACAGAAGGGTTTGGAGGTGGAACTGG
The DNA here is from genome assembly GCA_041748815.1 of Chthoniobacterales bacterium. Lineage (GTDB taxonomy): Bacteria > Verrucomicrobiota > Verrucomicrobiia > Chthoniobacterales > CAKUMP01 > JBGTCP01. Next base: position 585 of record JBGTCP010000620.1, on the reverse strand, counting down.
ACCGGCATGAATCCGCTCATGCCAGGGCAACCGGCAGGCATGGTATGCGACTTGCTTAGGGTTGTTTTGCGTCCAGCAGTATTACGCTTATTGAAATTCTTAATAACCAAAATCTAAACTCAAACTCATCACAGAAATTATGAAAAAGTCACTTCTCGCACTTGGATCAGCACTTTTACTCGGGCTTGGCGGCAGCGCGCAGGCGGAGCCATTAAAAATCGCTTACAGTGACTGGCCAGGCTGGGTTGCCTGGGAGGTGGGCATCTCAAAGGGGTGGTTTGCCGAGGCTGGTGTGGATGTGAAATTTGAATGGTTTGAATATGTGCCATCGATGGACGCATTTGCCGCAGGCCAGGTCGATGCGGTGACGATGACCAATGGCGACGCACTGGTCACTGGTGCCACCGGCGCACCCAGCAAGATGATTTTGATCAACGACATCAGCAACGGTAATGATATGGTCGTGGCAAGGCCTGGCATCGAATCCCTTAAGGATCTAAAGGGCAAAAAGATCGGCGTGGAGATCGGGTTTGTGTGCCATCTCCTCCTGCTCAAAGGACTTGAGATGAATGGCATGTCGGAATC
>JBGTCP010000619.1:0-2096 GCA_041748815.1 Chthoniobacterales bacterium | reverse complement strand
TGCGATCACGCAATTTGCGCACCACTCCGTTTTGAGGAATTTCCTCCCATTCCAAGCCGCGCAATTTCGCCCATTCCGCCACACGCAGATCCCGCCGATACGTAACAGCGTTTCCGGTCTCCTCATGCGACCATAGTTTCGTAATTCTATTTTTCAGATAAATCGAATCCAGCACCGCGACTGCCTCACCGGTCCGGATGATCAATGGTTGCCCAAGTGCTGCCAGCCCGTCTCTCAGTTCCTCCAGGCAGCCGCAGATAAATCGATAATGTAGCTCATCAAAATCCGGCGCACCCACGACTTCGGGTTCAAAAATATAAAGCGGCAACACAGGACCGGACTCCGCAGCACGGCTCAGCGCGGCATGATCGCGCACCCGCAAATCCCGCTTAAACCAGACCAGTTGTATTCCGTCATCTATCACCGCAAACCGATACGATGCCCGGAGCCGGGATTGATGCAGATGGTCTCTTCCACTTCGAAATGGTGCGCGATACTGGGTTCGAACCAGTGACTCGAACCAGCCCCCTCCTGAAATTGTTCCACCCATACAAGAAAATGTTCCACGTCGGTAATTTTGCTCTGCGTTGTTATGACTTTGTTATGACTTTCATTGCTAAATGGGGTTATCTGGACTAATTTCGAGCTCTCATCAACCGCCATCCATCACTTCAACGAGCACATTATGGCCAGCCTACACAAAGCTCCAAAATCACCATACTTGTACTGCGCCTACACTCTCGCAGATGGCACCCGCAAGTTTCGCTCAACAAAGAAAATCAAGGCGCAGGCGGCATGGAAAGTCTGCCTGGCATGGGATGAAGCTGCAAAAGAATCCGGAAGCACGGACCGCGACCTGGAGATTCTCAATCAAATGCGCACCGCTCGCGGACGAAAGCCGGTGGAGCTTCCTTCAATCCGCTCCTATCTGGAGAACTGGCTGGATGCTCAGAAGGAACACCTGTCACCGAGCACCCATCGTCGATATAGTTCAAGCATCCGTAAACTCATCAAATTCCTCGGGCAGGAGGCCGACCACGAGCTCCAGACGCTCACAGCAGAACAAATCGAACAATTCATCTTGTCGGAAAAGGAAGCCGGTTTGGCTCCCAAATCTCTGAATCTTGATCTGAAAGCAATTCGAGCCGCGTTGAGCAAAGCTTTGAAAAGGCAGCAGGTAAAATTGAATGTGGCTGGCACAGTGGATTCACAACCCTCCTGCAGTGCGGTGAGAAAAGCATTTTCGAGGGAGCAACTTCGCAAACTCCTCGATGCCGCTTCTGACGACGAATGGTACGGGCTGATCTATATGGGCTACTATACCGGATTGAGGCTCGGCGACATTGCCTATCTTCGCTGGGAGGAGATTGAACTCGGCCAAAAACGCATCACCGTCGCGCCAGACAAGCGGAAGCAGAAAACCGCACACCTGAAACCACCGCTCGAAGTGCCCATTCATGCGCATCTGCAAAATTGGCTGAGAATATGGCAGGTCGATGAGCAAAGTGCCGGATCGGCCTTTGTCTTTCCAAGGCTTTCCAAAAAGAAAATCACCGGCAGTAGTGGCCTCTCCAATACGTTCTCCCGCCTGATCGGAAAGGCATCCATTGAAAATCCAAAAGTTCGGGAAACAGCGGAAGGCATGGACAGAAGTAGATCAGTCTTCGCATATAGCTTCCACAGCTTGCGCTCCACGTTCAACACCGAGTTGGAAGCGGCGGGTGTCTCTGAAGAAGTTCGCATGAAGCTCTCCGATCACACAAGTCCCTCAGTCAATCAACTGTATACCAAGCCGGAATGGGACCGTCTCCGCAACGAGATCGCAAAACTGCCCAAACTTTGAAACCTCGGATCGAAGGTTCACCTCTCGTATGCTGGTTCCCCGAGTCGATGCGTAAGTCGACACACCGCTTGTCAGCAACGCGTCGTAAGGGGCCAGGCTGACCTCCAACGGCGCTTGCACTCTCAAACCATGGAGCCCACCTCAGCTGCGCTTACCACCGGAGGCGGACCACTCAAGACAAGCATGTTCTCCATCGCCGGGCCTTTTCAAGAATTCGAGATAACGCTGGTCTGCTGGAACGCTACTCCCAAAG
>JBGTCP010000618.1:0-3404 GCA_041748815.1 Chthoniobacterales bacterium | reverse complement strand
TTGGTCGGCGCTGTGCCGAGAAAAGCCGGGCCGGCTGTGTTGACCAGATTGCCCGCCCAGGCGGCGCGCAAGCCCGGAAAATCGCCCCAGTCAACGGCGTGGCCGAGACGGGCGTCATCACTTCCAAAATCGTTACCGAAGGCTGAGAGCACTGCAGCGCCTTCGCCTACGTCGGGATGAACCACCTCGAAGGCTTTGGTCGTCAGATTGCCTTCCGGTGCATCTGAGGCGGGACGGGAGAGCATGTGGCTATGACTCCACAGCAGGGTGCCTACAGGGAATTTATCTTCCTTTTCGCCAATCTGGACGATGGTGCCTTCCGTGTTCCATTTGAGCATTTGGCAGCCGAGAAAAGCCAGTTCGAAACAGCCACTTAAGGTCACGAGTGGTCGCTTGAGACGGCCGTGCCCGTGGAAGAAACAACCGTTGACCTGTATCTTCCGATGGCGTCGAGACTTTTGTATCGGACACCCCTCCGCGCTGATGCGCATGACGTCATTGCGTGGAAAATGCACCATCACGCCGTTGAATTGAGTGCTGTTGACGGTGATATTTCCCGCGTCACGGCCCTCCGGCATCCAGCCTAAAACCTCGGGCTGAATGAGGATGACCGGGTAATCGTCGTTGCCGCAGTTGTCGGAGAGGATGAGAGTGGAGAAGAGGTTTTCAATACAGAAATCGCTTATCCAGAGCGCCGGCCCGTTTGTGTTACAGATGTGCAGGTCGTGCAAATTGGATAGTTGCAGATGCCGCAGAAGGATTCCCTGGGCCTTGTTTTGTCCGTCGAGGTGGAGGTGGTCGACAACCACGTTGTAAATCAGACCATCGTCCCCGGGCTTGGATTGTCCCTCCCGGAAATGTGTGCGAATCAGCGGTCCCTGATAACCGGCAGCAGGAATCATACAGACGCCTCCTGTCGACGTGACCCGCGTGCAGGACTGCCAGATTTCAAGAGGCGCATCCATTCGGAAGGGACCGCCCGAGGGATCCAGCACAAGCGTCTGCGGCAAACCCGGCGTCGTGACCATTCGGTCATAGGCCTGCTGTACTGCCTCGGCGTGGGAAGAAAAGTCGCCAGTGTGAATATCGCCGCGATCCGGGGTTGTGGAGAGGATCAGGCCGAAAGAAGTCGAGGAAAGAGAGGATAGATTCATTTATGTCGTTTCAAAAAGAATTGAGAATGCGATTTCAGCTTTACATGTCAAGCTGATCCGGTGGTAATCGTTCTTAAACACAATTGGGTGATGGCAACTTTTTCTGGGATATGAACGTGCCCGAAGCGCACGATCCTTCAATTAATCAGATGATCCGCGAACTTCAGCCCGGCATTGTAATCAACGACCGGGGCATGGACGCGGGTGACTTCGGCACCCCCGAACGGGATTACCAAGCGGTCGACGGCTTACACGTCTACAAGCGACCGACCGAGGCCTGCGACTCTGTGGGTGCGCAGAGCTGGGGTTTCCGGAGAGAGGAGCACTACCGCAGTCCTGCATATTTGATTTGGCGAATGGCCTCGAACTTTGCCCGGGGTGTGCTGCGGCTTCAATTTGAGGGTGGCTTTCCCGAATATGTCCTTGCCGCAACCGCTGATTTTCAAGGATAGTATGAGGGCCTGTTTACGCTATCATCGTCCGGGGGGATTTGTGTTTGGAGGACCGAGAGCTATTTGGCTCACCTGATGTAATTTGACAGACTAGAAAACCCATGTTGATTTCGCTATATCATACAACATTCATGAAATATATCAGTGAGGCCGTGCGACTCTCCATCGATCCAAGCTGGTGCGCGCCCAGCCGTCGAAATCCTCTGGGTTGTGCCAAGTTTTTGGTTTTTCCCCTGCGATGATACCCGTCACCATGGAACATATCGCTCAACGTGCGGGATTGAGCCGCACGTCCATCTGGATGGCATTGCGCGACCATCCCCGTGTGAGCAAAGCCACTCGGGATCGGGTTCAAAAATTGGCGATGGAAATGGGCTATCAATCCAATCCTCTGGTGGCGGCGCACATGTCGAACGTGCGGAAGGGCAGAGTGGAAACGTCCTCCATCGGCGTTGCGTATTTGTCCACGGAAACCGATGAGGATTTGGAACGGCAACCTTTCCGGAAGATCCTGATTGAAGAAACCCGTGGTCGACTGGCGATTTTGGGTTACCGGATGGAACGCTTTTGTATCGATAGACAGGGGGCAAGCCCCAGGCGACTTGAACGTATTCTCCTGGCCCGCGGAATTTTGGGAGTGGTCTTTGGTGTCTGGGAGGCACCTGAGATTACATTGGATTGGCGCTGGGAGCACTTTGCCTGCGTGCGGCTTGATAATTTCGCCGGGCTTCCTCCTTTTCATATGGCCCGCACAAGCGAACCCGACACCTTGGAAATGGCTTGGAATCATGCCCGATCGCTGGGATACCGACGGATTGGATTTGTCGTGGATGAGATAACGGATCAACGAACGGGTTACCGCGGGCGGGGGATGTATCTCGCACTCCAATCTCTTATCCCAAAGAAAGAACGGGTGCCCTTAATGTTGCCGGCTACCGGGGATGATTGGTGTCCTGAACGCGTGCTTCGGTTCATTCGTGAGGAGAGCCCCGATTGCCTGCTCGTTCGCAACCCGCAAGTGTATTATTGGATCACGAATGCGGGATTACGCATTCCTGAGGATATCGGGTATGTGGGAATGAAGTCCCCGCACGCCGGGAATGTGCCGCAAGTGCGCCCCGACTACGGCCAGATCGCAGCACGATCCGTAGACATGCTAGACACCATTATGAGAAACAACAATCGGGGCATTCCCGAGGAACAGGTCGTGTCCATCACCCGATGCCACTTGGATCCCGACGGCTCCTCTGCAGCGGGCGTCTGCGAAAAGACCGCCATGAGCGCCTCGGTCTAAAAGAGGCTCTGAACTGCAAATGATCCGCCTCTCAAGGCTCGCGTAAACACGTTGGCGCCCGGGCAGCCGTTCCTATATGAAGACCGGAATGACATCTTACCTAACATCCTGCTCCATAACGTCGCCGTGCAATTCCCGCATCAGCGGACGGGCGAGCCAGTCTTCAGCAGGATCCCCGCTCTTCTGCGATCAGCGTTGAATGCCAACGCGCAGGAACGCGCCATGCAAAGCGCCGGCTGCGAGTTGCGTTTCCGCCTCGCCGGGCAGAGAGCCACCCTCCGGCTTCGGGCCGCAGAGGTCGGAGCCCGCGAGCACGGCGGGGGATTGGCGCAGGGATCAGGGCATCCTCCGAGCTGTGGTGGCGATGTTGCCGACCCTGTGCCGGACGCCAGTTAGCGTGGCTGCGCACTGTGCCGGTCGGTGGACTGAAGAGCAACTTGCACTCCCCCTGGATCGAACGCCAGCAGCCGTCCCGGGCCGGGGCCAGCACAAGCGTCTGCGGCA
>JBGTCP010000617.1:0-3034 GCA_041748815.1 Chthoniobacterales bacterium | reverse complement strand
GATGGGCCGCGCCACCAGCCAGCCACTGCCGGCGGGCACCTATTTCCGCACGGTGCTCAACCGCGTGCTCATCGATCTTTCCTGGAACTCAAGCCGCCTTGAGGGCAACACGTATTCGCTGCTGGAAACGCAACGCCTGTTGGAGCTTGGCGAGAGCGCCGACGGAAAAAATACCGAGGAGACCCAAATGTTGCTCAATCATAAAGGTGCCATAGAGTTGCTCGCGGATCAGGCTCAGGGGATTGGTTTCAATCGTTACACGTTGTGCAACCTGCACGCTATGCTGGCAGATAATTTGCTGCCGGATCCTGCGGCATGCGGACGCTTGCGCTCGCATCCGGTGGGTATTAGCGGGACGGTGTTCCACCCGCTGGAAGTCCCGCAACTCATCGCGCTTCACTTTGATCAGATCCTTGAGAAAGCGGAAGCGATTGAGGATCCGTTCGAACAGGCATTTTTTGCGATGGTGCAATTGCCCTATTTGCAACCCTTTGAGGATGTGAACAAACGGGTCAGCCGCCTCGCGTGCAATATCCCGCTCATTAAACATAACCTGGGTCCGCTCTCGTTTGTGGATGTTCCGCGCGACGATTATATCACGGCTATACTCGGGGTGTATGAACTCAACCGCATTGAGTTCATGCGGGATGTATTTGTCAGAGCATATGAGCGTTCCTGCGCGAGATACTCGGCCGTTCGCCAATCCATCGGCGAGCCGGACCCATTCCGCTTGCAACACCGGGCACTCATTACAGAGGTTGTGCGTGATGTGATTCAGAAAGGACTGGATAAAAAAGAAGCAGCAAACTTGATCGCCCAGCACTCCAAAACCGTGATCGAGCCGGACCGCCCGCGTTTTTGCGAAGTCGCGGAGACCGAGCTCACCAGTCTGCATGAGGGCAACTTTGCGCGCTACCGGGTGACGCCTGCCGAATTCGCAAAGTGGCAAGCCGGTTGGAGGTGAAGCTCACTCTGCACTTGTGACTTCGTAGGTGGTAACCTCGAAGTTTTCCAGTGAGTGCCGACTGAACACAGTAGTGAGGGCGCAGTGGCCTGCATCCTTGCCCCTCGCCATGGGGATCATTCCGATGCGGCGTGTGTTGTGCCGGGGATCGAAGGTATACCAGCTACCGCCCACGTAGGCTTCAAACCATGCACTGAAGTCCATCGGGGCTGGATCCAGCGGTACGCCGATATCGCCGAGATATCCGGTCGTGTAGCGTGCCGGTATGTTCAACGCCCGGCACAGTGTGATGCAAAGGTGAGTGAAGTCCCGGCACACGCCGGTGCGCTCGTTAAAAGTATCCCACGCAGTGCGATTGGCCCGTGCCCTCGAATAATCAAATTCCAAATGGCCATGTACAAAATCGCAGATGGCCTGAACCTTGTTCCAGCCTCCTTCGACATTGCCAAATTTATCCCATGCCAGCTGCAGCAGCTCGGTATCAACATCACAGTAGCGGCTGGATTGGATGAACGGCAGGGCGTTGAGCGGCAGCTCGCGGACATCGTGATAAACAGCGTTGGGATTGATGGCGTTTAGCTTTCCACTATCGCGAATGATCGCATCATTGGTAAAGCGCACCAATCCGGCTTCCACGGCGATTCGACCACACCGGTTTCCAAAAACATCACGGTATCGACTGATGGTGAGATCTGGCTCCACCTTCAAATTCTCAGGTGCCAGCAAATCTTTGTCGCGGGAAGGGTGGACCCGCAACGCAAACAGCACTGCCGAGGCAGTGCTGACGTGAAGCGCGATGTCGAAGCCGATTTTAATAAGCATAAAGTTAGTCAATTTCGCCGAGTCTCAATAAAGATCGGACCAGCAACCGTGATCCATGGATCAAAGCATCTTCATCAAGATCGAATGTGGGAGTATGCAAAGGTGTAACCTCGCTGCCAAAAAATCGAACGCCCAAACGCATCATACAGCCAGGCACCACCTGTAAGTAGTCCGCAAAGTCTTCAGCACCCATGCTTGCCTCGCCAGCAGTCAACACACCCTCGGGCCCGACGATGTCCTGCGCGGCAGCGGCGCAAAGCGAACTGACCGGTCCATCATTAATCACCCCGGGAATGCGTCGATCAAGCTCAAGACCAACAGCCGCCCCGGAGCTGTCAGCAACTTCGTTGCATATGCGCTCGATCACCCGTGCAGCGGCAGCGGCCTCGCCCGCATCCAATGCGCGGATCGTTCCTCCAAGCTCCGCCAGGTCAGGAATCACATTCGTGGCATGTCCGGCGTGAATTTTACAAATACTCACTACCGTTTTTGGTCCGGCATTGCGGGATCGCGGGATTGCTTCGTAGATCTGAGCGATGAGTCCCGCGCTGATCTCCACAGGGTCGACACAAAGATGAGGCCGCGCGGCGTGACCGCCGCGGCCACGCACAAGGATTTGAAAATCCTGACAGCTCGCGGTTTGCGGCCCAGCCACCACTGCCGCCTGCCCGGTTGGAAGATTCGGATCCACATGAAGCGCGAGGATCGAAGTCACTTCGTCCAGCGCCCCTGCGGCAATCATCGCGAGCGCACCATCTCCGGCTTCCTCGGCGGGTTGAAAAATTCCCCGCACTGGCAGCTGAACCTCAGCCCGACTCAAAGCGATTATCGCGCCCAGTAGCATGGCGGAATGCGCGTCGTGCCCGCACGCGTGCATGACCCCGGGATTAGCCGATGCAAACGGAAGCTGATTTTCCTCCTGAATCGGCAGCGCATCGCAATCGGCCCGCAATGCGATCTTCCTGCCAGGGTTTCCGAGATCGACGATCACTCCACGGTTGCCCGGCCCAATGCGAAACGGAATTCCCTCGGCTCGCAGCTGCTCTGCAATATATGACGTGGTGCGAAATTCCTGAAGGCTCAGCTCAGGATCCGCATGCAACCGCCGGCGAAACTCCACGAGACGGGGGGCGAGTGTTTGAAGCTCCGATTCCACCCTGTTTAGGAAGACTTCGGATTGACCGCCGATCCGTGATGCTGAAGCAATGTCTGACACGAACTCAACAATACCACACAGCCTTGTGCAGG
>JBGTCP010000616.1:0-2947 GCA_041748815.1 Chthoniobacterales bacterium | reverse complement strand
GCCGACCGAAAAAAACAATCTCTTTAAATGGAGCGAAATCCGGTTCCGCGGCCTCGGCGACCGGCAGCACGTAGGGGTAGACTGCGGTGTGCTCCGGCAATGACCAGCCTCGCGCCCGGATCCACTCCAACATGTGGCGGCTGGGTGAGAGCACCACATCTGCCAGCTCAACGCATCGTCGCTCCATGGCATCCAGCAGGTGATCATTAAAGCTATACACTACCCGCTCATTTCCCTCATGGCACCAGCGCAGCGAGCCGTGCGTCATCACTGCCAGGATCGAATTTGCAAACAGGCCGCCGCAGCCTTTTGCTTCGAGCGCGTAATACCCGTGTCCCTGGCATTCGGTGAAATGGATCACATCAAACGGCTGTTCCGCGTCCTGAAGCTGCAACCATTCGAAGACATCGAATGCCCGGCTCAGATGAAAAAACTCATCCTCCGGCCTTGCAGCAAGCAACTCCACGCGCATCCCGTTCTTTTCACAACGACGAATGGTCTCCTGTATTTGCGGATCATCCGCACTGGCATTTCCGCTGAAAAGAATCGTTACCTCAATACCACGGGCAGCCAGCAATTCTGCTAATGCGGAGTTCGCCGTGGCAACTCCATTGCGCACAAATCCTCCAATATTATTAGTCGCAAAGCACACGCGGCAAGGCCTCGTGGGTGGCCGCAGCGGATGCGCAGAGCCAGGGAGCGGAATGGTGTTTGCAACGGTAGGGTTCATCAGTGGCGCAGCCCATGCGCTGCCGCCGCAATCCTGACAAAAATCGCGTGTGTGCGTAAAGTCATTCCTCCGATTTCCCGCAAAATCCGCACCAGCAGATGTGTTGACAATGAGCGCCTGCGCCTCCTTACTTCCAAAAAATGCCCATTTGCGCTCTAGTCGCTTCTCAGCGGACCGGCACCCATTACCTTAAGTCCATTCTATCAGGGAATCCTGATATCATGGCGTCGATGGAAGAGATATTTCACGACGCTCCGCATACTCTGGCGGAGGCGGGAAATTTCTGGGAGTTTCTCCTTTCACGCTGCCGGGAGGAACCCGCAGCGTGGCTGCCAGGTCACCGTAAGGAAATATTCCAAAGCTACCTTCTGCATCTGGAAACCGAGTATCCGGGGAAATTTGTGCTACTGGACATCAAATACAACTCCATGCAGCACGCCAACGGCACATGGCGGGGATTGCTGGACCCCCCCGATTTATTTTTTATGTTCAGGGATTTGGGTGTTCCTGTCCTGCACCTCCGGCGGCGCAACATTTTGAAGATGGTCATCTCACGGATTCGTGCGGATCAATTGGCTCAGCATGTTTCTTTCGAGGAATCCGGTGCGCATCCACTCTTTGAGGTCAAAGTTCCAGAGGTACTTCTCGAGATGCGGTGTGGGGTCCGGGACGCAAGTCACGTGGACTCGCTTTTAAAATCTCTATGTCAAGTGCGGGAGGTTTACTATGAGGACCTTTGGCTGGATCACCCCGGCGGAGCGCGCAACGAGGCACTTGAACAGGAAATTCAAGTTCATCTCGGCGCGGCCCCGGTCCCGCTCGACCCGCCCCGTACCACCAAACAAACACCGGAAAAGCTGGCGGCCGTCATATCCAATTACGACGAGCTTAGCGCTGCATTGAAGGCAACTTCCGATGCATGGATGCTTGAGTCGTAACCTCCTGGTCACATATGCTTTTACCTGTCGAACATTTCACTCCATTGCTCAAGAGCATCAGTGGGAAGCGCATTTTTTACATCAAGCAGGCAGGGAATGTGGGGGATGATTTGATCCACCTCGGTGCGTCACGACTCTTTGAACTCGCGGGCGCCACAATGGTGAAAAGCATTGAGGGAAGTGAATTAGCGGTCATCGCAGGTGGTGGTAATTGGGGGAAGTACGCCCAGGCTGCAACCTTGCGGGCGCGCTGGTATCCCGCCATCCGCGAACACGCGCTCCCTTTGATTGTCTGGCCGCAAACGATCTTCAGTTTGGACGAAGAGCCACTCCCTCCCGGTTTAAAAACTTTTTTTGTGCGCGAGCGGCATTCACTCTCGCTGATGCCGGATGCGATCCTCGCCCCGGACGCCGCCCTCGCATGCGAGCCTCCCGGGGATTTGCCTGACCCGGAAGCGCGCACCGGGATATTTTTGCGGAATGACTGTGAGTCCTGTTTTGCCGGGATCCCCGTCGGAGGAGACTTTCAGGGCGACAGCGTTGCGATCTGCCAGCGCGATCCGATGGCCTACATCAGGATGGCTGCCCGTTTCGAAACGATCTTCACGGATCGGTTGCACTTCGCGGTAGCTGGTTTGCTGGCCGGACGCGACGTCACGTTACTGCCCAACAATTACCCAAAAAACCGCCATATGTGGGAGGCATGGCTGGAATCCATAGGATGCCGATGGGCAGATAAGCCTCCTGCGCAGCCTGCTCCCAGGCCTGCGCGCTCGGCTGAAAAGACCACCGCGAAGATCGCGCGGTATCTGCGGCAACTTAAAAAACCTCGTATCGCCATCACCATGTGCGTGCACAATGAGGAACGCTTTCTCGAAGCGCATCTGCGCTACCACCAAGCGATCGGAGTGGAACGCGCCTTTGTTTTCCTCGATGCCTGCACGGATCGTTCGCTGGAAATCTGCAGGCAATTTCCCTGGGTGGATGTCTTTGAAAGGCCCAAGCCTGCGAACCTCAAAATCCTGCACAACTGGCAAAACGAGTGTGCAGATGAAGCGGCGGCTCTCGCATTGGATTGCGGCATGCAGTGGCTCCTGCATATCGATCCAGATGAGTTTGCGTTCGGAAATAATCCCGCTCTGCAATCCCGCGGCGGCAGAGCGCCGGACCCCGGCACCAAGTTGCTTCACCGCGCCAGTCTGCATGGAATGATCGCCAGAACCCCGCCGGAGATTGATCAGATCGTGATGGCACCCCGGGAATCATTCCCGGTGCTGCG
>JBGTCP010000615.1:0-4778 GCA_041748815.1 Chthoniobacterales bacterium | reverse complement strand
GGGGAACCCACGGGTGCATCCAGATGCTGTGCAATGATTTTGAACTGCCGCCCCTCAGAGTCGTACTCATAGCGCTCCCAATAGCCCGTCGGTTGGATGATTTGTTTGAGCTTCTTGTAAGCTGCCCCGTCCGAGATCTGGTCATAGTATTGTCTCTGAGTGGTGAGTGCGGCCCCGTCGGGATCGATAACAGTGGACACCAGCTCCAATCCCCAATCGGGATCCTGATCCGCGAAATCATAATAAACTTTCACTTCTTTACTTACGATTTCGTCATCAGCTCCACGTACGGTGCGGGTGCGGATCAAATTCTCCTCCGCGGCATCCCAGAGGGCGGTTTTGGTTTCTTTTCGAAGGCCGGCGCCAGTTGTGAGCTCCCATCCATGCGCCTGAGCATCCCAGGCAAACTCGCTCACTTTCGGTGAGCCTCCCCTTTGTTCGGTGATTCGCAGCTGGTCGAAGGTGATCCCTGTGGCGTCGGGATTCTCGATCGTCCAGGTGGTGAAGCTTTGCTTCCCAGTCTGGTCGTAAAGACCGTTGGTGAGTGCTCCAGTTTCTAACGCAGTATAAAAGACGATACGATACTTATGAGCACTGTCGGTGACAATATCCGCCAGGCCTTGCGGGGTTCTGATTTGCCGTAAATACTCGGAACTGTCACGAATTATCGTCACCCCTTCGTCTCCCGTAGAGTAAGTTAGGGAGGCGGGGGAGGCTAGATCGGCTGATGGGGTATCGCCACGAATTTGTAAGCTCCCAAGCGAACGGCCAAATGAACTTTGTCCCATTTTGATAGAGACGTGGACGCTACCGTTTTCGACCGAGCCGCTGCCTGCAGTGCAGGCGGAGCAATCTGGGTCGACCAACTGTGCATGGGTAATCTCGGCATAGGCACCAGCGTGATAGAGCCCATCAGAGGTATCATAGGTAAGGGTGATCGAGTCGCCCGGTTGGATGGTGATTTCCTTTGTTTCTGTTTTGGAGGCCATCGCACAGTCCTCATTGTCATCATCTCCTGAAAAAAAGAGAACGTCATTCACGTACACAAAATCGTAGGGAGCATCCTCGCGCTCAACGCTACCTGAGACTGTTATTGCAATACGAATTTCGCCACAGGTGGTTTCACCTCCTTCGACTTTGGTCGATGCGGTAACTGTCTGAGGCGAGGAGTTGCTCCCCCCACAGTTCTCTGAATCCTGCACATTGACGCGCAGACCAATCACCTGACTCAGATCGATTTCCTCTTCTCCTGCTGTTAAGCAGTTGATGGCGACGAAAAAGTAGCAGGCCAAAAAGATGGTTAAGTGGCGAAAGTACATAAGTCTAGAAGTATTAGCGGGACCTATTCGGTTGCACGGCTTGGTTTTTCGGGACGGAATCGTTCAGTATGTTCCCGTGCGGGCATCTGGCGCGAATGCCGCCGCATCTCAGCTAAATCTTCCTGGGAGAGTTTACCATCCCCTGCCCTGTCCCAGCGTAGAATGCGATCCCGTCCAATCTGCTCGACCTCTTCAGAATCGAGTTTCCCGTTCTTATCGGCATCATAAAGCTCAAGCATGAGACTCGAGCGCTCAGTGCGGGAGAGATTTGCATCCCACAGCCGCTTTTTCTTCGCGGCGCGATCAGCCAGCAGACGCGCAGACTCCACAGTTTCCTCGCGGCTAGCTTGAGATTTATCCTGCTGTGCGAACAGGACAATAGGTAGAGATGATAGCAAAATCGAAAAGAGGATTATTTTCATAATAAAATAGGTTCGGTTTTATTGAAGACGGCTGTAGATGAGGAGTCCGACTGATCCACCGGAATCAGCAATGGTTCCCACAAGCGGATTGCGGCCCTGGATGTAAACTTCGTAGTAGGTCAGTCCAGTATTGAGATGGATGTCTGAGCCTGAGTAGGTTTCCAAGCTTCCAAAATATTGCATCTCCCACCAATCGGGAAGATCATCTCCGTCAGAATCGACATCGCCTCCAGTGCCTTCCACCTCCAACGTAAAAGAATTCGATGGTGTGATACCGGATACATCGTCCACTGCAAGGGCACTGAATTCGTAGCTGCCGGGTTGCAGGATGAGTGGCAATTCGAAGGGAGAGCTCAGGACGGAGGCGATGCGGCTTCCGTGGTTGAAAAAGAGAACCCGATCGACTTCACCATCCGTGTCGGAAACTGTCGCAGTGAGTGTGATCGAGGCCGGGGCCTCCAGCGGACCGGTGAGCGAAGCCAGGGTGATCGATGGCAGCATGTTTTCTAACTGAGGGTGATGAGCGCTCTGAAGTGCGCGGGTATTTGTGTGAGAGTTGGTGGCATTGCCCATCTGTCCGCTTTGACCATGCCCCCAGACATAAACTTCGCCGGACAAACTTAAGGCAGCACTGAATTCGTAGCCGGAAACCACTGAGATGATATTGGTGAGTGGCTGGGAGGATGTATCCACGACGGGGACCGGATATTGAAGGATGTTCGTCGTGCCGTCACCCACTTGGCCATAATTGGAGGTGCCCCACCCCAGCACGGAACCATTCTCATGCACTCCCAATCCGTGTTTCCAGCCTGCGGCGATCTTGAAGATCCCCGTGAGTGGAGTGGATGGCGCATTTAGCAATTCCGACGGCCAGGCAATTGCAGAATCACTTGTACCGTTGGGAATGCGGTAACTGGTGCCGTTTTCACCCCACCCATAAGTTCGAATTACACTTCCATCGAGTGCCGCTGCAAATGTATTAGTAGGCCCGCAAGTGATGAAGATGGCTTGATGTGGTAGGGTGACCTGGTGCGGACGATCCCGGTCAGCGACATGACCCAGACCAAGCTGCCGTTGCAGATTGCGCCCCCAGGTGAAAATGCTCCCGGAGCTAGTAATGGCCGTGGAGTGTGCATTACCTGCTGCCACTTGCACCACTCCGGTAAGGGGCACGCCGGCAGAAATTTCCACCCGCACGGCACGGGTCCTATTAGAAGTGGCCCCATCCCCGATTCTGCCATAGCCACCACTTCCCCATGCCCACACTTCGCCATTCGACGTAACCGCGAGGGAGTGTTGAGCACCATCGGCAATAGCAATGACATTTGTCAGTGGAGTGCCGCCCGTTTTCTCCACGAGCACGGGATACGACTGATTTGCCGTTGAGCCATTGCCATTGTGGCCAAATCCGCCATCCCCCCATGCAAGAACTGTGCCGTCTTGCATAAGGGCCAGTGAATGCCCATGTCCACCAGCAGCAATGGCCCTCACGCCCGTGAGCGGCACACCGGGCGCCTCCATCACGCGGACTGGAGTGTTGCGACTGGATGTGGTGCCGTCACCCAGTTGCCCAAACGAATTTGCTCCCCATGCCCACAGCTCGCGACCATCATTTTTGAGTGAAAGAATGTGCCAGTTTCCTGCTGCCAGTTCCCCGGCGATTGTGTATTCTTCGGTCACAACATGGCTCATGTCCGCATCCAGAAACGCGCGCACTTTAAGGGTTGTGTGAGATCCGATGGGTATACTCCCGCCTGAAGCAACTTCCTCATCATCCCCGGTCGGGTCTTCTCCATTGAGTGTAAAATGGAGTGTGGCTCCTGGTGTCGCGCTGGTGACTTGCACGGCGATGGTGGTTCCTCCGATACCTCCAAGAGGTTCAATGATCGGGGCAGCTACCTGAGCATTCAGCGTAAAGGGAGTGGCGCAGGCAACCAAAACCAAAGCAGCCAGAGAGCTTCGAAATATTGAATGGAGTGCCCGGGACTCAGACATGAGCCAAAAGGATGAAGGGTTACAAGTCATGGTCGTGTAGTGGTGGTAGTAGTGACCTGAACGGAAGAAAGCTGGACGCGAATGATGAACTCGGTGTCATCACCGCCGGAGATGGTGCCGCGCAGAATCAGGCCGTAGGGCGCTTGCCAGGTTGAAAGACTTTGAGATGCGAGATCACTCAACTTTGTGGGAAGGCTCGTCGTTGAAGATCGCCTTACCGCAGCTGGCGAAGCATCGCTCTCAAGTTGGAGTTCTACCGAATGAATCTGGATTGCGGATGACTGACGACTGGTCCATTGAAGGCCTGTAGCGCTTAAAAGTAACTGGTTCCGGTTCACTGAATGACGGACGGGGTGCTCGGATTTTCCAGCAAACTCAACAACGGTTTTGCCTTCGGAAGAATTGCTGCGCAAAAGGTGGTGGCCGATGCGGAGTTGGAGACGTGACTGGCTTCCATAGTTGCGGGAAGCAACGCGATTTTCACTCGAAACTAAAGTGCTCGTCGCCTCATGTAAGGTGAAGGAGCCTTCGACGTCAGCCTGCTCGACCATCTCGGCTTGAACTGCACCGGAAGGATCAAGGATTTCTGTTATCTTACCCGTGAACGTAACGGACTGAGCTTGTGCAAAGCCACAAATAAGACTGAAAGCCAGAAGAAGGATAAACGCGCGAGCCTGATCGATTGCCAGGAAAAGATGGAAACTTCCTGCTTCAGAAGAACGCATGAGAGGGTTAGCAGCACGCATTGTTTGCATGCGAGTTGTTTAGCTGAGTGAATATCGCAAACGCAAGCCATTTTTCATTTATGGCGAAATTGTCACACTTGTTAAAGAGATAAATGGTCTAATGGGAGGTCGTGGGTCAAATCTGCTTCACTTGAAAGGTGAGCGGGAAACCATGGTGCATGACATTCCGGGAAGCCCTTCCTTCACTTCTACTTAAAGGCAGTTTGCCGCAGGCGCGGGATCGCAGCTACATTGGGGACTCACGACTTAGATGCGTGGCCCTCTGGAATGGCGCTTTGTGTGTTCTGGACTGGGAC
>JBGTCP010000614.1:0-4044 GCA_041748815.1 Chthoniobacterales bacterium | reverse complement strand
CGCTGTGCAGATGGGCCTCATTTACGTCAATCCCGAAGGCCCCGATGGCAATCCCGATCCCGCCCTCTCAGCCCGCGACATCCGCGACACCTTTGGCCGCATGGCCATGAACGACGAGGAGACGGTTGCGCTCATCGCAGGTGGCCACACCTTCGGCAAATCGCACGGCGCCGGTGACTCAAAACACGTCGGCGACGAACCCGAAGCGGCCGGCCTCGAGGAACAGGGCTTCGGCTGGAAAAGCAGCTTCGGCACCGGCAAAGGCGGCGACACCATCACCAGCGGACTAGAAGTCACCTGGACCACCACCCCCACTCAATGGAGCAATAATTATTTCGAAAACCTCTTCAGCTTCGAATGGGAACTCACCAAAAGCCCGGCAGGCGCTCAGCAATGGACCCCAAAAGGTGGAGCAGGAGCCGGCATAGTACCCGATGCGCACGATCCCTCGAAGAAACACGCACCCGCAATGCTCACCACCGACATCGCTCTGCGCGTTGATCCCGCCTACGAAAAAATCTCGCGCCGTTTTTACGAGAATCCCGATCAGTTCGCCGACGCATTCGCCCGCGCATGGTTCAAGCTCACCCATCGCGACATGGGACCACGGGACCGCTACCTCGGCCCCGAAGTGCCCGATGAAGTCCTCATTTGGCAGGACCCGATTCCCGCAGTGGATCATCCGCTCGTCAATGATGCCGACATCGCTGCGCTCAAATCCACGATTCTGGATTCCGGCCTCACCATTTCCGAAATGGTTACCACCGCATGGGCATCCGCATCCACCTTCCGCGGATCCGACATGCGCGGTGGTGCAAATGGGGCCCGTATCCGTCTCGCACCTCAAAAAGACTGGGCCGTCAATCAGCCCGGCCAGCTCGCAGGCATCCTCGAAAAACTCGAAAGCATCCAGCGCAAATTCAATGCCGCACACTCGGATGGCAAAAAGGTCTCGCTCGCCGACCTCATCGTTCTGGCCGGATCCGTTGGCATCGAAAAAGCTGCCACCAATGCCGGACACGCAGTGACCGTCCCATTTACCCCCGGTCGCATGGACGCTTCGCAAGCGCAGACCGACGTGGAATCCTTTGACGTGCTTGAGCCCGTTGCCGATGGATTCCGCAACTACCTCAAAACAAAATATTCCGTTTCAGCAGAAGAACTCCTCGTCGACAAGGCGCAACTGCTCACCCTCACCGGCCCCGAGCTCACGGTGCTGATTGGCGGCATGCGCGCCCTCAACACTCAGATCGGACAGGCCAAGCACGGCGTATTCACGCGCCGCCCCGAAGCCCTCACCAATGATTTCTTCCTCAACCTCCTCGACATGAGCACTGCATGGAACGCAGTCACCCCGGAGGCCGATCTCTTCCAGGGACGCGACCGCAAAACCGGCGAAGTGCGATGGACCGCAACACGCGTCGATCTTGTATTCGGCTCCCATTCCCACCTCCGCGCATTCGCCGAGGTCTACGCAACCTCCGATTCAGAAGCAAAATTTGTTCAAGACTTCGTAGCCGCATGGACTAAAGTCATGAATCTCGACCGCTTCGACCTCGCCTGAAATCCAACACTGTTAACCGCTCCCTTTCCTGAAAATTGAAAACTGAACACTAACAAACTCCCATGTCCACCCAGGAAATTACCGACCAAGTCACCAGGCACAACACATGGATCTCTCCGCTCCGCGATGAGGTGAATCGTGTGGTCGTGGGTCAGCAGGGACTCATTGACCGCCTCATCATCGGACTCCTCACCAACGGCCACGTGCTCATCGAAGGCGTTCCAGGTCTTGCAAAAACCCTCACCGTCCGCACTCTGGCTCAAACTATCAGCACTGGATTCCACCGTTTGCAATTCACCCCTGATCTGTTGCCTGCCGATCTCATTGGCACGCTCATTTACAATCCCCAGGAGGCAGTGTTCACCACCAAGCTCGGGCCCATTTTTTCCAATCTGGTACTTGCGGATGAAATCAACCGGGCACCTGCAAAAGTGCAAAGTGCTCTGCTCGAAGCCATGCAGGAGCGGCAGGTCACCATTGGCGACACATCCTACAAGCTGCCCGATCCATTCCTCGTCCTCGCGACACAAAATCCCATCGAGCAGGAAGGCACTTACCCGCTCCCCGAAGCCCAGTTGGATCGCTTTCTTTTCAAACTCAACGTTGATTACCCAAGTCGCGCCGAAGAGCGCCAGATCCTCGATCTCATGGGCACGTCCGCCCCGAAACTCGAAGTTAAAAACGTCGTCACCCCCGACACAATCATCGAGTCCCGCGCCGTGGTGAACTCCATCTTCGTCGATCCAAAAGTCAAAGATTACATCGTCGATATGGTGTGGGCGACCCGCGAGCCGGCCAGCTACAAGCTCCCGCTCGAAGCGTTCATTCGATTTGGCGCATCCCCGCGCGCCACCATCAATCTCACTCTCGCCGCAAAGGCCCATGCGTTCATGCACGGCCGCGGCTACGTCACCCCGCCGGACGTGAAGTCCATCGCGCCCGACGTCCTCCGGCACCGCATCGTGATCACGTACGAAGCCGAAGCCGAGCAAATCACTGCGGAGACCATTATCGAGCGCATTCTCAGCGGCCTACCCGTCCCTTGAACTCCGATCCGTCCACGCGCGACACCTCCGGGCTGGCAGAATTTGCAGCCCGCGCGCTTGTGGTCATCCCGGCACTCAACGAGGTTGAATGCATCGCAGGCGTCATCCAAACCCTGCAACAAAAAGGTTTCCGGCACATCCGGGTCGTCGATAATGCATCCACCGACCGGACCGGCGAAGTCGCAAAATCCGCTGGGGCACACGTCATTCGACTCGAAAAATCCGGCTACGGCCTGGCCTGCTGGGAAGGCTGCCAAAACCCGCCAGTCGCGGTCGAATGGTATCTCTTTTGCAACGCCGACGCCAGCGACGACTTCGAAGCGTATTCCGAATTCGCAAACGCCGCACCCTCGGCCGATTTCATCCTCGGCAACCGCGAGCGAACCTCCGCAATGACGCTGTCACAGCGCTTCGGCAACTGGCTCGCCCCAGCGCTTATCCATCTCATCTGGCGGCATCGATTCCTCGATCTCGGACCCCAGCGTGCCATCCGGGTTGAAGCCTTTGAAAGGCTGGCCATGCAGGATCGCGGATTCGGTTGGACGGTCGAAATGCAAGTCCGTGCAGTGGAAGAAAATCTCCGCATCGCCGAGATCCCCGTCCGTTCATTCCCCCGTCCTGCCGGCCAGTCGAAGATCTCCGGCAACCTCAAAGGCAGCGCAAAAGCAGGCTGGATCATCCTTAAAACCATCGCGACCCTCGCACTCCACCGCAGATCTCGCTAACTCCCAACGTAGCTTTGCGGCAGCCGCCTGATCGCAGTCATCCCGCATCCCCTGCGAGAAGAGTGTCGCATCTACAAAAAGGCATCCTACCCCAATCGAAAATCGAGAATCGCAATTCGAAAATCCATCCGCCCTCAATACTCCCGCGCCAGCATATCCATAGCGAGCGCCTGCAACACATCCGCCCGCTTCCCGAACTGCTCCAGCGCCGCAATCGCCCGATCCGTCAACTTCCGAGCCTCTTTACGGGAGCGTTCCAGCCCTAGAATCGCCGGATATGTCGCCTTGCCGGCAGCTACATCTTTCCCCGCACTCTTACCCAGCTTGTCGCTCGTCTGAGTCATATCGAGAATGTCGTCAATCACCTGAAACGCCAACCCCAGATTATCGCCAAATTCCGTAAGCAACTCCAGTTGCCGCGCGGTCCCATTCGCAGTCATCGCCCCCAGCCGCACCGAACACACAATCAGCGCCGCCGTTTTCGCCCGATGTATAAAATCCAACTCCTTACGCTGCAAAGATTTCCCTTCACCCTCAATATCGGCAACCTGACCAGCCAGCAAATTGAGACTCCCTGAAGCCAACGCAAACTCCCGGATATAATCCGCAGTGGCATAACGCTTCGTGGGCTCACTCGCCGCCAGGATCTCAAACGCCGATGTTAGCAGCGCATCTCCGGCCAACACCGCAATCCCTTCCCCATACATCT
>JBGTCP010000613.1:0-4726 GCA_041748815.1 Chthoniobacterales bacterium | reverse complement strand
AACCGTTGACGCCTGATTTGACTTCCAATGAAGGCCTGTCATTTCGCGCGCCAACCAAGTCTCCTGGAGATGATTCAATATCGGTTCGGAATTTTCGTCATGATCTCGAACACCGCAGGGTAAAAGTGATGGATCAACTGCCATCCAAGTAGGCACATTGCCCGCGTTCCTGGTCTTGTCCCACTGTGAAACAGCCCTACTTTTTGGAATCTCTTTCTGGAACGACCAAGTGCCGCCACTTCTCACGCAACCACCAAGGTTTGTCCTGTTCGGGTTCGGCTGCGGAAATCTCTTGAAGTTCTTGGAGGATCGGCTGGAGCGCTTCCTCGACCATGCTGAGAGTCGCCGGGTCTGCCGAATCACACTCGAAGGATTTCCATATTTCCTGGAGTTCTTTCTTGTTTGTTTCCCAAATTGGGAATGACGAGGGGAGCCGGTGCCTCACCCATGAGATTCGCCATTTCCTGAGCCGTGGTGGACACGTGGTCCTGTATCGTTGATCTTTCTTTCGGATCAGAGGACGACTCCAGCAACACACGGGCGAGCTGAGCTTTGGAGTGTCCACCATATTCCTCTCCGGATTAATCAGAGGCATTTACACCATCCTGTTGGGGCGGAATGAACAAATGCTTCCATTTTTTGCGAAGCATCCAACGAGTATCCTTGTCTGGCTCAGCATCGATGATTTTCTGCAGGTCTGGCAGAAGAGGATCGATGAGAGATTTCTCGATTTCTCGAAGGGCTGCGACATCCACTGCATTCCAGTTAAATGATTTCCAGAATGATTCGATCCTATCCTGATGCTCTTCCCACACCTCAATCGCCAATGGTGGCGGAACTTGCTCAAGAATCAAGGCAAACGCCTGCAACGGCTGCATTGCCTGCTTTTGCACGCCTTGCTTTATCTCCGCGTCATCAATCTCATTGACGATGCGCTCGACGGCTGCTTCGTAATTCAACCAGATAGCATCAAGTAAAGGGAAGGTGCCCTTTGCCAGTATCTCGAACTCCTTCTGCTGAGCAAATGCGATCTCCTCGCGAACACGCATTGCTTCAGTGCGGCGCACATCAGCAATGGCATCTTTGGTCTCCTGCGAAAGGCTGCCGTAATAGATTCTGCTTTCCTCATTGGAAAGAGATTCCAGTGTTTCGATAATTTGTTGAATTTCTTCATGTTCCTGAGCGGCAAGAGCAGACCAGGCAGTTGAACAAAGAACTAATAAAAATGAAAGGTGCTTCATAGTTTAAATTACTGTGTATTATAGTTGACGATGTACTGGTCGGCTCTGCTATTCGCCCCGCCAGTCAGCTTTTGCCAATATTTGTTGCCGTATATGTTTGCAATCTCTCCCTGAGAGACAGGGGGCCTATCGCTTGCGGAACCGGATTTGGTGACCTCCGATTTTGAGGGGCTGGAAGAGTGAGATGTAAGTTCCAATTCTCCATTGACAAGAGTCGCCGTCCCAGAAGATGACCATGTCGCCACCATTTTGCTTACTGGAGGCCCCTGTTCAGGTATAACCATATAAAAACACTCAGCCTCAAGTGTATAACTCAACTCTGTTACAAACTGCAATTCGCCTGCACTTGATATAGAGACCGCTGGCTGATCATAAATGAAAACAAATTTTTCTGCGGAGGCCGTTCCCGGTGTTTCGTTGCCATGGTAAGGATAGCCGCCATCCAAAATATATTGATTGGTTGAAACACCTATTGAACTGTTATCTGAATATCTAATATGAGCGTTCAGTTTCACGTTTTGGCATATGCCGATTTCGAATGCACAATCATATTCTTTGTCCTTCCAATATGCATAGGTTCGCATCCCTGCTAAAGTAAGAATTTTAGCTCCACTACTACTTGGATCCAAGCGGACATTGCTTCCTGCAAATTGTGATGCCATGTTGCGGGCTAACATCCTTGTTTCCTCCGGCTCGCAATCGACATTGGGGACGTTGACGAGGAAGAAATTCGGCGAGTATCCTTCGCCACCACCTCCTCCAGAGCGCTCGAAGTCCCCCTCGACAGAGACGCCGGGGGGGTTGGGATTTTCGGTATAGGTGATGTTGTAGGAGGTTTTTGACTGGCGCTGCCAGAGCGTGTTGCTTTTGAATTCGGCTGTGAAATCGCTGTCGTTGATGGTGTGACCTGAGGTCGCCTGAATGTTCAGTTGGTAGAGTCCCGAGGGGTCCCCATCGAACTCTACGACCTCGGTTTTTCCGGGTGACACCGTGGCGGTTTTCGTTTCGCCCTGCACTGCTGGAGCGGCGAGGCAGATTGCAACCGCAAGCAGCGGAATGAGAGATAAAGGGGATGAGTGCTTCATGGGATACGGAGTTTGGTTTTCAGGTGTTCGATGTTAATGAGGGCATAAGGAACCTCATCCGCGCCGGGGTATTCTTCAATGAGCTGGCTGAAGAGATCGAGGGCAATCGGTGAGTCATCGTTCCAGAGATTCAATGTGGCTAGGAAGAACAATGCTCTTGGTCGATGGGGTGAATCGGGATAGTCGTTAACGGCCCTTTCGAGGAACTTGCCTCCGGTTTTTGGGTCATCCAGCCAGCCGGTATAAATGATGGCGAGCCGGATGGCTGCGGGAGCAGCAAAGGAACTGTGCAAGTGCCTGGAAAGAACAGCCGAGAATGCCTCGGCGGCCTGCTCAACTTTTTCTTGCAGTAGCGAGACAGCCCCGAAGAGATACGCAGCACGATCCGGCTGGCATGCGATAGCCCGCTGATGCAGCCGCTGCAGCAGTTCTTCCGCTACCTCAAACTCCCGGGCCTGGATGAGTTCTTCGCCGACTTGGAGGGCGAGGTTGTTTGCAGCCTCCGCTGTCAATCCTCTTAATTCCGCATGGGACGTCGTCTCGGCCATCAATCCAGCGATTCTCGCAGCGGGAAGCTGAATCGAAGGAGGAGCGGATGGCCTTGAACAAATCTTGATGAATTGTGCGGCGGCATCCTGTCGGCCCTCGGCAAAGTGGATCGCCGCTAGCCTCCATACAAAATCGTAGGCCTCTTTGGGAAGAGATTCAAAATCCGAAAAGCGACTCGCAATAAATGCGGCACGATCAACATTTCCGCCTGCAACATGGACTTTGCCGATGCCAACGATAGCTTTGGCTGCAAGTTTGTCCTTCCCGCCGGAGCGCAGCACCTGCTCGAACGGTGCGATAGCCCGATTGGGTTCGGCTCTGTGAATATGGCAATCGCCAAGTAAAAGCTGCGCTTCCCGGAAATGCGGATTGTTGCGAAAACCGCCGTCGCGTGACAGTCGCAGCAGGATTCTCGATGCGTCCAGGAATTTTCTTTGGGTATGAAAGCGTTTTGCGTGAAAGAAATCTCTGTCGTTTGCCGATAATCCAGCCAGATACTTCTCGGCTTCACGCGCCCGCACGATCACGTTTAGAAACTTTTCAATTTCCGCTCGAAGCGATTCGGATGGGTAAGCTTCAAGAGCCTTCTGGAAATGCGCTTCAGCTGCGTCAACATTTTCAAGGTGAAATTGTGCTGCCGCCAGCTGATAATGGGCGGAAGCGGACTCCGGACTGACAGGATATCGCTGCAGAAACTCTTCATAGCGGGGAACCGCCTCCAGTGGCCGCTTCAGCCGATGGGCTTTGGCTGCGGCGAATTGCAAAAGTGCGACTCGAGTGGAATCAGATCCCGGGAATCGCTGGAGAGCCTGCTGCAGGTACTGTGTGGCCAACGGTTCTGCTTTCTGAAAGTCCCCCATCGATTCGGCTAATTGCTGCGCGAGGGCAGGGATCCCTTCAGGGTTTCGCGTCGTCTCTCGATTCAACACTCCAAGCGCACGTTTTTCCTCTCCGGTCATGATCAAACACAGCGCAACCTTTCTGGCGACCTCTATGCGGAGTATGGGATCATTTGCATTACTGAGGGATTGCTCAAAATCCGAAAGTGCGCGTGCGTAAAGTCCGCGCGACAATAACGATTCCCCGCGCTCACGATATCTGTGGACAAGTAGTGTCTGTGCAGCGGAGTGATCGCCACGTATTGCATGTTCCGCCACTTCGCGCATTTGTTCGGCAGCGGTCTGATTCCTGGCGTGAGGATTTGCGAGATACTTCGTGAGAGAGTCCAATGCATTTCGATAGTCGGCAGCTTCAAACCGCTTCGAAGCAATCGTCCACAACTGCCGAGCCGCTACCGAAGAAGCGGGATAATCGCTGAGCAATACGTCACGGGCTTGCTGGGCACCACTGGGGTTGCGGCGAGTTTCGTGGAGCTTTGCGGTTTCCTCCAACGCCATTGCAGCCCACTCGGTGCCACGACCCGAGCTGATTACGAGACGAAAATTAGCTAAAGCCTGGTCGGTCCGGCGCTGCCTTGATTGCACTTGGCCCAGCAGGAACCGGGCTTCGATAGCCTCGGGAGCATTGGAGTTTGATCGGACAAAGGGTGAAAGAATTTTCAGAGCTTCTTCGTCGTTTTTGGCTTTGATGGCGATCTTGGCCGCTTCGACAGGATGAAGTTGCGAGGAATTTTCGGCAAAAGCAGGACTGAAGAAAGAGAAGCACACGAGGATTGCTATGGCAATCCGTGCTGCAGAAACGCCTTGACTATGCAGCGTTGGGCTCATGCTTGTGAGCCGTGAGCCGTGAGCCGTGAGCCGTGAGCCGTGAGCCGTGAGCCGTGAGCCGTGAGCCGTGAGCCGTGAGCCGTGAGCCGTGAGCCGTGAGCTAATTTGTGTGTAATCACGTTGC
>JBGTCP010000612.1:0-4797 GCA_041748815.1 Chthoniobacterales bacterium | reverse complement strand
AACCGTTGACGCCTGATTTGACTTCCAATGAAGGCCTGTCATTTCGCGCGCCAACCAAGTCTCCTGGAGATGATTCAATATCGGTTCGGAATTTTCGTCATGATCTCGAACACCGCAGGGTAAAAGTGATGGATCAACTGCGGATTGAAACTCCAATGGCTTCCGATCCCCGCTGCTGTCCTGAAATTCTCAAAGAGCATGCCGGGAGTAAATCTCCGGCCCGTGCCTTCGAAAAAACTCCCGGTTATTCGCGGAAATCGGCGCCCAATTTGCTGCTCAAGACTTGCTTCAACCGCGCATGCGCGTCGTTGACTTCCGCTTGCTGCAAGGTGCGGGTTCACGCAGGGCATGAATGCTCTTTGGTAACGCAAGAGCATTCATTGTTCAGACCCGGTTTCATTGGGCACAATCAGATGTCTCCACTTTTCGCGCAACCACCAAGGCTTATCCTGCTCGGGCTCGGCAGCAGATATCTTTTGAACTTCGCGCACGATCGGAGTGAACGCCTGCTCCACCATGGCAAGCGTTGACGCATCAGCGGTGTCCCATTCAAACGACTCCCACACCGCAGCAATCTTTTCCCGATTCTCTTCCCATACGCGGATAGTAAGTGGAGCCGGAGCCTCGCCCATCGCGTTCGCAAACTCCTGAGCCGTTTTTCTTACATGCGCCTCCAGCCGGGATTTCTCCCTCGGATCGGCAATTTCCTCTGCGACCTTGAGTCCTAGATCCCGGTAATGACCCACCACTTGCTCGGCTAGCGGAAATGTGCCGGCATCAAGCAGTTCCATCTTGTTCTTTTCAGCCTCAGCGACCCGTTCAGATACCCTCACTGCCTCCTTGCGCCGCTCTGCAGCTATCGCATCCTTAGTCTCCTGGGACAGGCTGCCGTAAAGAGTCGCATTCTCTTCGTTGGGCAGCGAATCTAGTCTTTGAATCAGCGCAGGAATATCCTCCTGGGCATGCACGATTGACATTGCGATCACAAAAAAAAGAATAAATCGAGTTATAGTGTTTTGTCTCATGATGCTTCCACTAGTGGTTGTTATAATTTGAAAGAAATTGTGCTGCCCGGCTGTTCGGTCCGCCACTGAGTTGTTTCCATCGTTTATTGAGATAGACATTTGCATTTTCTCCTTGCGAAACGGGCGGACGTTCGCTCTCGGCTCCAATATTCGTAACCTGAGAAACGGACGGTGAGGATGAATGGCTTGAAAGCTGCAGTTCGTCGTCGACCAGGGTCGCTGTTCCCGATGACGACCAGGTAACATTCATCTTGCTGACAGGTGGACCTTGCTCTGGAATCAGCATGAAAAAATTCTCCGCCTCCAGAGTGTAGTGCACTTCGGAAACATATTCCAACTCAGCCGAAGTTTTAATCGTCACGGAGGGGTGATCATACATCCATTTGTATTGCTTGCCCGCGTGCGTTCCACCTGACTGAACTCCTGAAGAGCCGTTTGCGTGATCCGGATAATTGCCGTCCAGAAGGTAAGCCGATGTTGAGACTCCAATGGAACTGTTGTCCGAATACTTGATAGAAGCGTTAAATCGCGCGTTCTGACAGACACCGACCACAAAGTTGCATCCGTATTCTTTGTTTTCCCAATATGCGTATATTCGCATCGACGCTAGCCAGAGCGATTTTGTTCCACCTGTATTCGGCTCGAACTTGACATCGTAGAAAGAACCGCCCTGTGCAGCGCGATGTCTCACGATCAACTCTCGCTCCTCCGGCTCGCAATCGACATTGGGCACATTAACGAGGAAAAAGTTCGGGGAGTATCCTTCACCCCCATCGCCGCCGGATCTTTCGAAGTCACCTTCGACCGAGACACCCGGCGGCTTCGGATTAGTGGTGTAAGTGATGTTGTAGGATGTTTTTGAATTGCGCTGCCAGAGGGTGCTACTTTTAAATTCTGCGGTGAAATCGCTGTCATTAATTGTGTGCCCTGAAGTTGCCTCGATGTTCAATTGATAGATGCCGCTTGGATCGCCGTCGAATTTCACCACTTCTGTTTTCCCGGGCGAGACAGTAGCGGTTTTCGATTCGGCATGCGCGGAGGGCGCTCCGAAGCAAATAGCCGCTGCGATTAGAGGCAAAAGGATGGTTGTCTGGGATGGGTGCTTCATGGGATGCGGAGTTGGGATTTCAGGTTATCGATATTTGCGAGCGCGTAGGGAATCTCGTCTGCGTCGGGATGCTCTACAACGAGTTGGTCGAAAAGCTCCAAGGATAGGCGAGGCTTATCGTTCCAGAGATTCAAAGTTGCCAGAAAGAAAAGTGCCTGTGGCCGGTGTGGGGAGCCGGGATAGTCATTGACAGCTCTTTCCAACAGCATGCCACCCGTCTTCGGATCATCCAGCCAGCCGGTGTGAATAATAGCCAGCCTGATGGCGGAAAGCGCGGCGAATTGGCCTTGCGGGTGTTGGGAAAGGACAACCTGAAACGCTTCACCGGCCTGTTCGATTTTTTCCTGGAGCAGTAAGACCACACCAAGTAGAAACGCAGCGCGATCCGGCTGACAGGCAATACTTCGCTGAGAGAGCCGTCGAAAAATCTCTTCTGCCATCTCGAGATCTCCCGCGTCAATAAGGTCTTCACCGACCCGGATGGCCAAATCGTTTGCCGCCTCTACGGCGGATTGATTGGAATGCGCAACCGCGGCAGGCTCGGCAAGCAGTTGAAGTATCCGCGCGGCAGGGAGCCGTATGGATACGGGGGCAGATGCCTTTGAACACAAAACAAAAAATTCTACGGCAGTTTCATGGTGTCCTTCCGCAATATGCATCGCTGCGAGATTCCATAGAAAGTTATATGCTTCAACTGGAAGCGCTTCGAAGGCCGGGAGCCGGGCGGCGAAACTGCCAGCCCGAACAATATCCCGCCCAGCGAGATGGGCACTTCCAATTCCCACAATGGCCCGAGCCGCCAGCTCGTCCACCTCGCTGGTGCGCAGCATCTCCTGGAATGTGGACACGGCGAGGGCATTCTCTCCAATCCTTAAATGACAATCGCCAAGCAGCAGCAATGCCTCCCGAAAATGCGGGTTCCGACGAAAATGCACGTCGCGCGACAAGCGCTGGAGAATTCCGCTAGCCTTGGCAAAATTCCTCTGTGTGTGAAAGCGCTTTGCATGGAAATAGTCTCTATCGTTCGCTGTTAACCCCGCCAAATACTCCTTGGCCTCGCGCGCTCGTACGACCACGTTCAGAAATTTCTCGATTTCGGCCCTCAGTGGATCAGAAGGGTGCGCGTTGAGGGCACTCTGGAAATGAACCTCTGCTGCATCAATGTCTTCGAGGTAGAAGAGTGCAGCTGCCAATTGATAGTAAGCTGATGCGGTCTCCGGGCTCCCTGCATAGCGCCGCAAATATTCTTCGTAGTGCGGAACTGCCTTCAAAGGATCTTTGAGAATGTGTGCTTGGGTTGCGGCAAATTGTAAGAGCGCAACGCGAGTCTCGTTTCCGGCTGGATACCGTCGGAGAGAAAGCTTTAGGTAATGCTCTGCCAAGGTCTCCAGCCTGGGAAACTCCCCCATAGCTTCCGCCATATGTCGAGCAAGCAAGGGAACAAGCTCAGGATCACGATTTGCCTCGCGGTTGAGGACTGTTGAGGCCCGCCGGTCCTCCCCGGTCATAGTCAGACACAATACAATCCGCACGATCATCTCAGCTCGACGGGCCTGACAATGCGCAAGATTGCTTGCGTGCTCGAAGTCGACCTGAGCCCTGGCGTAGAGTCGACGAGAAAAAAGCATTTCAGCGCGCTCTCGGTGTCTTTCGGCCAGAAGATCGCCCGCCTCTAATGCATCGCCACGCAAGGCCAACTCTGCAGCCTCGAGTATACGCTCCGCTTCGGATCGGTTTCTAGCGTAAGGATTGGCGAGATACTTCTCGAGCAACCCGAGGGCATTTCGATAATCACCTGCATCCAACACAAGCGTTACCTTTGTCCACAGATGGGGAACTGCTGCTGAAGATTCGGGATAGTCGCGAAGCAGAGTGTCGCGGGCCTGCTGTGCTCCCGTGGGGTTGCGGCGCATTTCGTGGAGCTTGGCGGTTTCTTCCAAAGCCTTCGCGGCCCACTCGGTTCCGCGTGCTGAACTGATCACTGATCTAAAGTCGCGGAATGCTTCATCAATTCTGCGTTGTCGGGATTGAACCTGCCCCAGGAGAAAGCGGGCTTCAATGGCTTCGGCAGCACCGGGATTTGCGCGAACAAAAACGGAAAGTAGCGAAAGTGCCTCCTGATCTTGCTTGCTTTTGATTGCTGCCTTGGCGGCATCAACGGGATGAGCCTGTGGTAGCGAATCCGCAAAAAGTCCGTTGGCAATAAGGGCGGTTGCGAAGATAAAGATCCCAACGAAATAACCTCGACTATGGCATTGGTGGCTCATACTTGTGAGCCGTGAGCCGTGAGCCGTGAGCCGTGAGCCGTGAGCCGTGAGCCGTGAGCTGATAGCTGATACCTGTTTCTTGTTTATGCACGTTGCAGGTCTAGAGGCTTTGAAACTGAGTTGTCAAGTCACATTTAAGTTTTTTATGACCTATCGCAAAGGACCCAGCTTGGACCACTGATAATTTTCGCCTAAGAAACAAGACCGAATAGCCTATCCGGCGATGACGGAGGAATTGCCTGCATGTTGAACTTTCTTGAGAATTTTTACCCCGCGTGTGCCGTTGAGACGAAGCTCCCGTTCCCTAAGAATAGGGCGGATAACCGTTGACGCCTGATTTGACTTCCAATGAAGGCCTGTCATTTCGCGCGCCAACCAAGTCTCCTGGAGATGATTC
>JBGTCP010000611.1:0-4488 GCA_041748815.1 Chthoniobacterales bacterium | reverse complement strand
GCCAGGATTTTTTGAAGTTTTCACAATTGTTCCTCGTGTCTTTTTCTTGTAACTATTTTTAGCCCGCGCAGCGCAGCGAAGCCGGACCACGAAGTCCCATCCCAACGGACTATAATCAAGCAAGCCATGTCTTTGTAAGATGCCGTTTACCTATGTCTACCAGCTAGCGAGCGAATCTGACCCGACGAAGCATTACACGGGGATCACCGAGGATCTCGAGGAGCGTCTTGCCCGGCATAATCGCGGAGACGTTCCACACACTTCCAAGTTCAAACCATGGAGGATCGAGGTGGCAGTTGCCTTCTGGGATAAATCAAAAGCGCAAGCATTTGAAAAGTACCTAAAATCCCACTCAGGGCGTGCCTTTTCATCGAAACATTTCTAGATCGCCGCAACTCCAGATCACCATATTCCGCCCGGCTGCCAACGCCCAAACAAGCTACGTTTTTTTAGATTAGAGTTCTGTCCTCCGGCAATTTGTGAAATAGGTATTGGGCAATGCTGAATTATATCTGGCTGGGATTAGTGGTTGCTGCGGTTTTGCTCGGAGGCCTGAATGGCCGGCTGGACGAAGTCACTAAAGGCGCATTTGAGATGGCCGGCACTGCGGCGACCATTGCACTGGGGCTGGTGGGTATTATGGCGCTCTGGCTTGGCGTGATGCGGCTGGCGGAGAAATCGGGACTCATTGCGATCCTTTCAAAGGCTCTAAGCCCCGTGATGCGACGGATTTTTCCCGAAGTGCCAGCAGACCATCCTGCCATGGGATCTATCCTGATGAACATCTCTGCCAACATGCTCGGCCTCGCAAATGCTGCCACGCCGTTGGGATTGCGGGCAATGAAGGATCTGGAGCGACTGAACCCTCACCCCGGCGTGGCGACGAATGCGATGTGTACGTTTTTGGCAATCAACACGAGTTCTGTGCAACTCATTCCGGCGACAGCAGTGGCCATCCTGGCATCGGCGAAATCGGCAAATCCAACATCGATTGTGGGCACTGCATTTGTGGCAACGCTGTGCTCGACGATAGCGGCGCTGATCGCAGTGAAATTTTTTCAACGGTTAAAAATTTTTGCGATCCCTGCCAATGAACCGGTCCGGGATCGAACCGCAGAGCTGGAGAAGGATGAGGCTGATGTGGTCATGCCGGTTGCGCCGAAGCCGTTGTCGCTGGTTCCAGCAGTCGCACTCTTGGGCTTTGTTGTGCTCTGCGCTTATTTTTTCCTGCTGGCTTTGTGGTTCCCTCAAGGCACGGCAGTGAATGATCCGGGCTACGTCCGGTTGGTGAATGCCCTATCGGTGGTGGCGATCCCGTTTGTGCTCGGATTTTTTCCCCTCTACGCGATGCTGCGGGGGGTGCCGGTGTATGAGGAATTCACAGAAGGAGCGAAGGAAGGATTCACGACGGCTGTGCGCATCATTCCGTATTTGGCAGCGATCCTGGTGGCCATCGGGATGTTCCGCAGCGCTGGCGGAATCGAACTGCTCACCGGAGCGGTGGGGCCCTATTTGGAGGCGGTGTTTTTCCCGCCGGAATTGTTGCCCATGGCCGTGATGCGGCCTCTGAGCGGCGGTGGTTCGATGGGGATCTTCACGGAGTTGGTGGCAACGCATGGGCCGGATTCGCTGATTGCTTTGATGGCTGCAACGGTGTTTGGAAGTACAGAGACTACTTTTTACGTGGTGACTGTGTACTTCGGCGCGGTGGCAGTGCGGAAAACGCGGCATGCCATCGCGGCAGGACTCGTGGCGGATTTCGCGGGACTCGTCGCCGCGGTGACGATCTGCAATCTGGTTTTCGGAACCAGCGCGTCCTGATCGAGTGGGATTCTGCTTGAGTTTGCGGTGCTGACTAGACGATAAGCTGGTTATGTGCGGCATCGCAGGCTTTGTGGATCCAGGTTTTGGCAATCGCGAGGGCGCGGAGGTGGCGTTGGGCGGGATGCTCGATGCGATTCGACATCGCGGTCCTGATGGCGAAGGTCGGCTGGTGGAGCCAGAGTTCGGCTTGTTTGCAGGGATGCGGCGGTTGAGCATCATTGATTTGGAAGGTGGTGACCAGCCCATCTGGAACGAGGACCACAGCATCGCCGTGCTCTTCAACGGAGAGATTTATAATTTCATCGAACTGCGGCGGGAGTTGCAGGAAAAAGGGCATTGCTTCGAAACGCATAGCGACACTGAGGTGCTCGTGCATCTCTACGAAGAAGCCGGTGAGGAAATGCTGCAGCGCCTTCGGGGGATGTTTGCTTTTATGATTTTTGACCGTCGCTCGCGGTCGTTATTTTTTGCGAGGGATCATTTCGGGCAGAAGCCATTTTATTACTGCGAAATCGGCACGAGGATCGTCTGGGGGTCTGAGCTAAAGTCCCTTCTGCGGATGCCCTGGGTCCCGCGGGAAACCGACCCGGATGCACTCATGGATTACATGAGCTGGTTTTCATTGCCGGCGCCGGCAACGCATTGGAAAGGAGTCAACAAGCTACCGCCAGGCACATGGATGAGAGTGCCCTTGGATCGCGGGCAGGATGTGATGCGGCAAAAGTATTGGCAGTGGAATGCCAAAGACCCGGCATTGAATTTCAGCGCGGAGGAAGCCGCTGCAGAGTTGGAGGCGGTGATGCGGAAGTCGATCGATATGCACTTGCGGAGTGATGTGCCTGTGGGCGTTCTTCTGAGCAGCGGACTGGATAGCAAATTTATTGGGACTTATGCAGCTGCTGCTCACCCTGGTGGACTTTCAACATTCACCGCTGGTTATTCTGGTGAAGGCTCGGAATTTGACGGTGCCCGTGCGACAGCGCAAGTGATGGGCTCAACGCATCACGAAGTGAATATTTGCGCGCAGGATCTCGGCACGATGATGGGGCGGGTGGCTCGGCATCTCGATGAACCGATCGCGGATGTGGCTGCGTTTGCTGTGCTGCGGGTTTGCGAATATGCCCGGCAGCATGTGAAGGTGTTGCTTTCAGGGGAAGGGTCCGATGAGTTATTTGCCGGCTATGCCGAGCGATACAGTGGCATGCTCGGCACACTGGCATATTCGGAGAAGTGGCGCCGGTTTTCGCACCTGCTACCGCGGATATCGGAGGCTTTTCCAAAGACGCGGTGGGGGCGCCTGTTGGAACGTGCTGGAATGACGGCAGAGGGAGAACTCGTCGGTCTACGGCGGGAAGGTCTGCCCGGCGATGTCCGCAACCCTGCCGGGCTGACTGCCGCGCAGCTTCAAAGCCATCGCGAGCATCAGCGCAGGTTTGGAGCGGCAATGGTGCGGCAGCAGCGCGACCCGCTACACACCATGCTGGCCCTGGATATTGATTGGCAACTTGCAGAATCGTTGCTGCTAAAGGCAGACAAAATGAGCATGGCGGCATCCATCGAATTGCGAACTCCTTTTCTCGATGTGGAAGTTGCCCGCTTCGCAGCTCAGCTGGATCGCGGCTTAAAACTGGCGGATGGAATCGGTAAACGCGTCGTGCGGCAATGTCTTGCCAGAACGCTGCCAGAGGAATCCATGTCTCGTCCCAAACTCGGGTTTCCTATTCCGATTGAAACTTGGATGCGCGGCGAATTACGGGATCAAGCTGAGTCCACGGTCTTTGCGACGCATGCTCATTGGAAGCATGTGCTTGACGAAAAATTGATTCGAGAAGAATGGAATGCTTTTCTCGCGGGCGGACCCGGCATGGGGCGGGTGTTCTATGCGCTGTGGATGTATGAGGCATGGTATCGGGAAGCCACAGCGATTTGAACAATTCCTATTCGCCGTAGATCTTCGTAAGGTGCTTTTCCGGGTCTTTGTTGAAAGCAGGGAGGCAGCCTTTGCAGCAGAACCGGACCTCGACCGTTTCGGTTTTGCCGTCTTTTTCGACCTCATGCTGGTGAATGTAGGGTCCGCCCATGGAGTCGAGCTTGGCTTCGGAGGCCGCCGATCACGTCCCCGTTTTGGTAAATGCCGGCTTCGCGCTTGGCTTCGTCCCACTGCGAGATGGTGAAGACCTTCCTGTCATCGGGTTTGACCCAGATATCAGCAGGTGTGAGCCTGCTGGCGGTGACAGTAGGCGTCACAAGGGACGCCGGACACCAGCGCCCTTGCGCCGCTCAGGCCCCGCGCCGGCGGCGCAGGAGGATCAAGGCGCCGATGCCACCCAGAAGCATCGCGCCGGTAGTCGGCTCCGGCACCACGCTGATGGTGCCCGCGCTGTAAAGAAGCGTTGTATTCCATTCCAGCGAACCGCTGAGCGTGGGCAGATTGACCATGTCGAACACGCCGCTGCTGGTGGAGAAGTCGAACAGATTATAAGTCTGGCCAGAGGCGAACATGATGGAGTTTGGGTTCGCGACGTTGAGTGTGCCGTCGAAGTTAAACGTTCCCAGCCCAAAATTGGCGCTGAAGTTCTCGCTGCTGTTTGCCGCCACCAAATCAATCTCCGTGATTCCGAGCAACGAGGAGTTGCTGGTGAGATTGAATGTCTGCGCGGTGGC
>JBGTCP010000610.1:0-1629 GCA_041748815.1 Chthoniobacterales bacterium | reverse complement strand
GGGGCTTTGGATATTTGCAAACGCAGTATCCGGCCTGCATCGCGACGCGGGTATTGCCTGCTTGAACCTTTCCGCGTTTCGCTATAAGTCAATCAACCATGAAAAATCAAACGGGTAGATTCTGGTTTTGCAGCGTCCTCTTCAGCGCTCTTACGGTGCTGCTGGTGCCCGCCGAGGAGGTCTTCATCGCCCCTGCGGATGCTGCGGCTCACCTGGGCCAACATGTGGTCGTGCGGGGCGAGGTCTCGCAAGTGCGGACCATTGACTCAGGAATGATGTTTTTGAACTTTGGCGGACGTCATCCAAATTCGCTTTTCACTGCGGTCGTGCGTCCCCCTCAAGCGCCGGACTTCGCAGCGCTCGGAGAGTTGGAAGGAAAGACAATCGACGTCATCGGCACTATCACAGAGTTTTCAGGACGTCCGCAGATCGAACTCACCAACACGGAGCAAATCCGCACAGACGTCTCGTCCGGAGAGCCCGCAGCAACTTCGCCGGATCCCTCTTCGGAGCAGAGTGTCGCTCCCGTGGAACCTTCCGCGAGTGAACCGGCTTCGGGAAAATTCCCGGCAGCCTCAACCGGTCGATCCACAACCCTGGAAGTCCCGCTCACGCCAGAGGAACAGGCGTCCGCCGACAAATCACCCGCAGGCATCATGCCCACCCATGCTGAAGTGGGATGGATGCCCGCACCCGGTCTGGCAGACGGCGGTGAAAAGAAGCTATTCATTGTGTTCTCCACCGATGACGGAGGCGGTGCCCATGTGCGTGCGTTACCCCGCTTCGGCGGACCGGCCAATGAGCTTGGCTGGTCAGCACTCGCAGCCAACGGCCCGGTGCTTGAGGAAAAATTAAAGCAACCATGGCACTTCACGATGATCCAGGCCGCATTGCGCGCACTGGAAGAGGAATACCCCGACTTGAAAAAATGGCCCATCGCAGTCGGCGGCAACTCCGGTGGAGCCAAGCGGGCATCGCTCATGGCGGCCTACCTCTCCAAGGAAGGATACAACATGCACGGACTTTTCATGGGAGGATCAAACGACGAGTTCCTCATCGCAGCAATGGACGACCTGCGGGCACCGTTATCCACCCGGCAAATCCACGTGTTTTTTTCCAATGGCAACGAGGATACCATCGCACCCGCTGACCGCGTCACAGGCCTCGTTCAGCGCCTCAAGGGCAAAGGATTCCGCAACGTCCGCAACGAAATCTTCGAAGGTGGCCACCTGCTTAATGAGGATAGCCTCAAAGATGCGATCACTTGGTTCAACGAAACCCTCTAACCGGGGCCTACTTGAAATTTGACTAAGCCCACATCTCACCATCGCCCCCTTGTCGTTACATCTGCTGTCTCGGCCGAGACAGCAGATGTTGAGCGTGCAGGCGAATAATGGACCGTGCCTTATGAAAGCCAAGTGCAGCGGGTGGAGGAGTTTTGAAAAAGAGAAGGAGTGCGCGTTTATTTTGCTGCGAGTCGGGATTGACGCGCGGAGGGATCTTGGGGATGCTGTTCGTTTGCTAAAATACCCTTCACCCAATGAAGCATTTACTTTCCATCGAAAATCTTGAGGCCGCTGACTTCAAGAGTATCCTCACTCTGACCAAACAGCTCAAGCACGAGCGCGG
>JBGTCP010000609.1:0-5079 GCA_041748815.1 Chthoniobacterales bacterium | reverse complement strand
TGATACGTGACCGTGTGTCCCAGCCGCTCGAGGATTTCCACCATACTGATAGCTGCTTTTGGATAGCATGCGTCCACAAAACACGGGACAAACAGAGTGATATTCATAAAAGGGGTAATTATTGGATGATACGCACCGGCGACCCCGCAGAGACGCGATCATAGAGACTTACGATGTCAGCATTGAGCATTCGAATGCAACCCATACTGCGCGGAATCCCGATTTGCGATTCGTGGTTGGTGCCGTGGATGTAGATGTAGCGATCCCGGGTATTTGCGTTCTCCGGGTCCAGGCCGTGCAGCCACAAAATACGTGTCTGCACACAATCCCCTGGCGTTTCCTCAGTGCCGATCTCGCCTGTGGGGATGCGCTCGCGGAAGATCATTCCGAGCGCACACCCGTCGCCGATTTTCTCACCAATCTCAAAATTGCCGACCGGTGTGCGGTAGCTCCCTTCCTCGGAGCCGATGCCATTTGTTGCGGTCGATACAGGGTAGATTGCGAGAGTAGCCCCGTCGGAATCCCGCAGTTCCAGTGTTTGCGTGGCGATACGGATAATAATTTCTGAGTTTTCTGGTTGCATCTACTAACTTCTTCGCAAAGCTATGCGGGTTCATTGAATGAGTAAAGATCCACATATTGCAATCGTGGGAGCATCCGGCGCTGTTGGCCAGGAAATGCTCCGTGTTATGGAACGCCGGCGTTTTCCCGTCGGCCAGCTTACGCTCCTGGGCTCGTCCCGCTCCGCAGGTACCAAGACCACTTTTCGCGATGAGGAGTTTTTGATCAAGGAACTCAATGATGAATCATTCCAAGGTGTGGACATCGCCCTTTTTAGTGCCGGTGGAGGCATCTCAAGAAACTATGCCCCGCTTGCCGTGCTCAATGGTGCCGTGGTCGTCGACAACTCGTCAGCCTTCCGAATGGAGGATTCTGTTCCGCTGGTAGTCCCGGAAATTAACGCAGGCGATATTCACAAACACGAAGGAATTATTTCCAATCCCAACTGCTCGACCGCCATTGCGTTGATGGCATTGTATCCGCTGCACAAAGCCTTTGGCGTACGCCGCATCATTGCCACGACTTACCAAGCTGTCTCGGGAAGCGGTGCACAAGGTATCCTTGAACTGGAAGCGCAGAACAAAGCCATCGCGGCGGACCGCCCAATCGAAAAATCCGTATATCCGCATCAGATCGCATTCAACGTGCTCCCGCATGTCGATGAATTCCTCGAGTCCGGCTACACCCGTGAGGAAATGAAGATGCAAAACGAAACCCGCCGCATCATGCACCACAGCACCTTCCGTGCGTCAGTGACCTGCGTGCGTGTGCCCGTGTACCGTGCTCATTCCATCGCCATCCACGCCGAATTCAAAAAAAGCTCCTCCGTTCCTGAAGCGCGCAAAGTGCTCGACGAAGCCCCGGGCATCCGCCTCGTGGATGAACCATCTGTGAACGCCTATCCCATGCCGCTGGCATGCGCAGGGAATGATGATTGCCAGGTCGGCCGCATCCGCCTCGATTGCGCGCTGGAGAACGGCCTCGCATTCTGGGTCTGCGGCGACCAGCTTCTCAAAGGCGCTGCGCTCAACGCTGTGCAAATCGCCGAACATTTGGTCTGAGTCCCGGAAATTTTCCGCTCGCCAAGGTTCGGAACTTCTGGCATGCCATTTCGAATCCGCGACCTAGCATCGGAAAAACTATATCAACCACAGCCGAGCGAAGCGAGACAGCCAGCCTAACTTATACTAACCCAGTCGGCAAATGGACTCTGATGAACACTGATAAGAGAGCAGCTGGAAAAGGATTCGCCCAACTGTTAAAAAATCAGTGTTCATCTGTGTCCATCAGTGGTTAAGAAAAGACCTTCAGCCAACGGTTATCTATGACATTCTTCCTCATCGGTCTCGCAATTGGAGCTGCATGTTATTTATTTTTAATATGCCTGCTCGGTGGCATCTACACGGTCGAGCAAAACGAGCGTGCAGTGATCACCAGCTTCGGCCGCGCCCAACGCCTCGGCGATGGCACCCGCACTTCCCTCGACAGCTCAGTGGCTGAGCATCTCGATGAGGAGCACCGAGCCAGATATAACTACCCGGCAGTCCGCGTCGTCGGCCCTGGTGGCCCGTACTTCAAACGCCCGTGGCAAAAAGTGCATAAAGTCAATGTCGCCATCCGCACCGTCAACGTAGCTTTCGATCCCGAGACCCCTGATGCAAATAAAGGCGGCGAGATCCTCGACGCCGTCACCAAAGATCAACTCAACATCGGCATCACCGGCCAGCTCCGTTACAAAGTGAGCGAGGAAAATCTCTACGCCTATCTTTTTGGCGTCAAGAATCCCATTGCCCACGTCATGGGCTACTTCATTTCCGTGCTCCGCGAGCGCATTGCGAACTTCGAAGCCCCCCGCCTCAGTATCAGCGGCCATGAAAACGACACTGCCATTCAGATCGAAGGCGTGTCCATCAACGATCTCCGCAAAAACCTGAACTCCCTCAACGAGCAAATGGAGCAGGAGTGTCTATCCTCCGCTGCGCGCTACGGGATTGTTTTCGACGCATCCCTGATCACAGGCATTGATCCACCACACGAGATAGAAAGCGCACTTGCCGCGATCAACACCGCGCACAATGAAGTGTCCTCCGACCTGAGCGTGGCGCAAGCGCTTGCCGACCAGAGGATCGAGCAATCCAAGCGCGCTGTGGAGATTGAAACCATGCGTGCCGAAGCCGAAGTCGAGCCCCTGAGCCAGCTCGCCGCACGTCTTTCCGAACTCAAAGCACACAGCGCCGGAGCACTGGACGCGTATCTTCGCAATACCCGCCTCGATCTCATCTCCAAAGCCGCTCACATCGTCCGGGAGGAACGCCAACAATGATGCTCGCACTCGGATTCCTAGTCGGCCTCGTGGGCAGTGCGATCCTGCTTGCTCTTGTGCTCAAGATCGCGCGCACCCTTGAGATTTAT
The DNA here is from genome assembly GCA_041748815.1 of Chthoniobacterales bacterium. Taxonomy (GTDB): domain Bacteria; phylum Verrucomicrobiota; class Verrucomicrobiia; order Chthoniobacterales; family CAKUMP01; genus JBGTCP01. Next base: position 2,106 of record JBGTCP010000609.1, on the reverse strand, counting down.
GAAATCGTACCTGAGGGACAATGCAAAGTGCTCGTCCTTTTCGGCAAAGTCATTTGCGTACTCAACGAACCCGGCCTGCACTTGCTCTTTGCAAAGCTCGGAGTGCGCATGTTCCTGTTTCCGTTTTTTGGAAAAAAATACGATATCGACATCCGTCTCGACCAGGAATACCTGCGCTCCCAGCCCGTGAACTCCGAAGAAGGCACACCCATGGGGGTCGGTGTGTGGTATGAAATGCGCGTCACCAATCCAGTCGATTTCCTCTTTAAAAACAACGACCCCCGCGGCTCACTGCGCGCCAACGTCTCCAGCGCCGCAGTGCGTTGCCTGAGCAACCTCCCGCTGGCAGAGCTCCTCACCAGCCGTCATGCGATGAGTCGCATTGTGCGCACCGAAGTCTCGCCACGTGCCGAGCAATGGGGATACAACCTTGGCTCGATCTACATCCGCAAAGTCCACTTCCGCGACGAATCGATGATCCGCCAGATCGAGCAAAAAGTCGGCAACCGCCTTCTCCAGGTCACCTCCGCCATCCGTCAGGCCGGAGCAAATCAGGTTGACGTGATCAAGAGCACCGCCGACAAAGAAGCCGCCACGGAATTCGCCAAAGCCGCCTCCATGCGACCTCAGATCGTCGGCCACACACTGGATGAAATTGCGCAGGATCCCAAAGTGCTGAGCGCCTTGCTCGAGATCCTCGAGATCCAAAAAATGGTCAAAAGTGATGCCCACGTCACGCTCGTCCCCCAAGGCACAAATGGCCAGGTGCTCAACAGCCTGTTGAGCGCAAAATAAATGCGGCCCGTCTGCCGCGGTCTCATACATGTCCGCCTTTCCCGTCATCCTTTTTTACAAATACGTCCCGATCGACGAACCAGCCATACTGGTCGCAGCGCTCAAAACTTTTTGCGCTGAGCGCGGAATCCGCGGCCGCGTCCTTATCGCTGAAGAAGGGATCAACGGCACGTTGTCTGGCGAGGCCGACGCCATCCATGCCTGTGTGGCATGGCTGCAAGCAGACTCCAGATTTCACGACATGGAATTCAAGTGGAGTGACTCTGAAACGATTCCCTTCCCGCGACTCGTCATCAAAATGCGCCCTGAAATCGTAACCCTTCAAGCGGACCGCCCGCTCACAGCAGATCAGGATAATCATCTCACTCCCGAGGAATGGAAACGCACCATCGAGGAAAATCCTGACATCGTGCTCGTCGATGTGCGCAACCGTTATGAGTCCGCCGCAGGGCACTTTGAAGGTGCCATCGCGTGTGACATCTCGCACTTCCGCGAGCTTCCCGACTACGTCATAAAACTCGACCACCTCAAAGACAAACCCGTGCTCATGTATTGCACGGGCGGAATCCGTTGCGAAAAAGCATCGGCACTTTTCCGCAGCGAAGGATTCCGCGATGTGCGGCAGTTGCACGGCGGCATTATCAAATATCAGGAAAACTTCGGCAACGAGCATTGGCTTGGCGAGTGTTTTGTGTTCGACGACCGCATGTCCACCCGTGTGGAAGAAGGTCTCAAGCAGGTCGGAAGCTGTGCTCACACCGGTCGCCCGTCCACGCGTTTTGTAAACTGCCTCCACGACCCCTGCCACAAATTATTCATCCTCTCCGAAGAGGCAGAAGAGGAAAATTCCGATTACCAACTTTGCCCCGAATGCCTAGCGGCAGGTATTACTCACCAAACTGCTGATCGCGGAAAGCAAGCGCTTCAATCCTGAAAATCCAGCATCTGCTGGGATGGAGCATCCTCGGTCTCTTCAGCGAAGCGCACCCCCGCGCCCAGCAGCCGCACCGCCTTGCCCCCGCCGTGCTCCCATGCGTGTTCAAGAAGACCTCGAAAAACGGCAACTTCTGGCTCTCCGCAAATGCATTCCCGCGTGATTCTTGTGAAATTATCAAACTTCATTTTCACCAAAACTTTGCGCACTACTCTATCCCCGGCCTTTGCGCCAAGCTCCTCTTTCAACTCGTCCACAAGCACGTCCATCGCTGACTGACATTCCTTGAGCGATGTAAGATTTTCCAGATAAGTGCGTTCGTTGCTCAGGGACTTGCGAACGCGGTTCGGCTCGACCAGGCGTTCATCGTGGCCGCG
>JBGTCP010000608.1:0-2701 GCA_041748815.1 Chthoniobacterales bacterium | reverse complement strand
ATGGGGGCTGCGTCCGTGATCGGCGAGACTGGCGACATAGGCCGCCAAGGCATCGAGATCGATACTAACGCCTGCCTTTGGATCTCCAAGCGGAGTGTTACGTGTTCCGCTGTAGAAATCGGCATCATCCATGAAGCCTTCGCCGCCGAATTGCTCCCGGATGTCGTGCTCGAAATCCTGAATTTCATCGAAGTTGCCGGTCCAATGCACCCGGCCATGCCCCGTGCCGCGGCGTCCGCGCAAGTCGATAGTGTTTCGCAATCCTTCACCGCGGGCAGTGAAGTCCCATGTGCGACCGTCGTGGCCGCCACCTTGATGACAAGAGGCACACGAGAGATACCCGTCAGCACTCATGCGGGGATCCGCAGCACTATAGAAAATCCGTTTACCGAGCAGCACATCTGAGTCCAGTGGTTCGCTGGCCACGGTATCAATGCTTGCCAGGCTGGACATCTCGGAGCCGAGTGCCGAGTTAAGTGCTGCGGTATCGAATACCGACACCGACCGCCCCATGAAGTTCATTACGAACAAGCGCGAGCCATCGGCATTGAAAACCAATCCCTGCGGTGCCGCGCCGGTATCACCACCTGAGACCGCGCTTCCCGTCATGGAGTCCACTACGCGGATCAAATTGTTGCCCTGAAACGTAACAAACGAGAGGTCGCCGTGTGGCGAGAATGCCACCGCTGAGGGTAGTTCGTGGTTATCCACGTCGATCCGGGTGTCTGGATCTTCGGTGCCTGTGGCGAGATCGATGCGGGCAAGGCCCGCCCTGAGCGTCGATTCAAACGTCAGATTGGCATTCTGAATATTATCTTTTTTATGAGGCACCCAGAGGCGTTGTCCGTCGGGACTGACAGCCATTTCCATCAGGTAATTGGGTAGTCCGGGGCCTGAGTTGCTGCCGGTTTCCGTCGTGGTATCAATGTCGAGAGCAACAGTCGAGGGCGTCGAGAAGGTGCTCCCATTCCAGATTGTGCGCAGGACTTCAGCCTGTGTGTCTGATGCCGGGGAAATGTGGCGGGCCACATGCACTGTCTGAGAATCGGCTGAGACCGTGATCGATCGGATATTCTTTCCAAGTTCTACTGAGCCAAGCAAATCGCCTCGATTAGCTCCGGATGCGTTTAGGGCATAGAGATGCCCTGTCGAAGGGAAGGACACAAATGCTGTGGAACCATTGGGCGGGAATGTGACGCCATATGGCGCACCACCATACCGGAAATCAAGAATCTCGAATGCTGTGCCTCGTGCTCCATTGACGGGCAGGTTGGTATCACCGTTGAGGAGGTAAATATTATCACTCCCTTCGCAGGTCACCCAGATCGCGCCATCTGGAGCGCAGGCGATCGTTTGGGGATCCGCACCGACCGCATATTCGCCGACCTTGGCGAGGGTTGTGGAATCAATCGCGGTCACAGTCCCCGCATCAGGGTTCACCGTCCAGACGAGACCGGTTCCCGGGTCAAAGCAAATGCGGCTGGATCGGCTCGGGACCGATGCGGTTGCGGCATTCACTATGACCTGCAAAAATGATTTGGACACGGTGGTCGTTCCATCAGTGACTTCCACCTGAACGGTGTGGCGTCCAGGCTCGGAGTAGCTGTGCGAAGCGGAGGAGCCTGAGGAAAAGCCAGTCGAGGCACCGTCGCCAAACATCCAGCGATATTGGAGCGAACTATCAGGATCGCTGGCAGAGGCATTGAAATTAACGGTCAGTCCGGGCTGGGAAAAAACGCTGCTCGAGGATGCGGAGGCGATGACCGGAGGTTGGTTGATTGCGACTGCACCCTCAATGAATTTGAGGTTATCCAAATAAAATGAGGCACCGGCGTTGAGGTTGCTGCCTTGGATTTGAATCTGAAGATTGGATGATGCGACATTGACGCCCGCTGCCACAAGATCGATCGAAGCTGTGTTCCAGGTATTGTGGGATTGGCTTGCCGTGACGGTGAGCACAGTGCGCCAGCTTCCATCATAAATCCTCACCTGAGCGTTGGAAGTCCCGGTGATGCCGGATGCCTTCCAGTCAAACGCCAGCGTGAGATTTGTGCGGTTCGCATCGGATAGAAGCCTGCGCTGCGCTCTGCCGCCCTGCACAAGCAGATGCTTGGCGCTCCCGGGCAGCGTGCCGCCGCTCGACGTGATGCTCGCCCCCGTCAAGAAACTCCAGTTTTGGTGCCATCCGAACCCGCCACCGGTCTCAAAATCATCCGCCGTCACGATGGTTCCCGTTCCCGCCCCGATTGTCGGGCCGGTGGAAAACTCAAGTCGGAATTCGGCTTCCATGCCATTGCCGACGACGTCCTTCACGCCGCCTGCGGGGAGTATGACCTCGTAGATGGTGTTCCCGGCGAGCGGTGTGGCCGGGAAGAAATTGATGATGCCCTGCTGTGTACTGTATTGGCCGTCAATGGCGGTGCTTGTTCCCCGCTCACGCACGATGAAGTTGCTGGTTGTCAGCGAGCGGACATCGATCTGGTCACTCATGACAAATCCGACGCGCGTGGTGAGTGCCTGATTGACCGACTGATCCGCAGGCGAGGCAAACATGACCTCCGGACCTGCAACATCGGCATGCTGCGAGGTCACGCGGATGCGCATTTCGTCCCAAATTTCTACCAGCAGATTTCCAAGGGGATAAACATATCCGGAGCGGGCATTATCCCAGGCGTCAAGCTGGACGGGAGTATCGCCCGAA
>JBGTCP010000607.1:0-2068 GCA_041748815.1 Chthoniobacterales bacterium | reverse complement strand
GTGCAGCTGATGCGCCCGGCATTGATATTCTCTCCATCATCCGCAAATACAATTTGTCCGAGGAATTCCCGCCGGAAGTGTTGCGCGAAGCCGAGGCATTTGCGGAAGAAGTGGACGTCTCCGATCTGGAGGGCCGTGAGGATTGGCGGGACCGGTTGGTGGTGACGATTGATCCCGATGATGCCCGCGATTTCGACGATGGCATTCATGTCGAGCGCCACGCAAACGGCTGGACGCTGGCTGTGCACATCGCTGACGTGTCGCATTACGTGCGGCCCGGCACAGCGCTGGACAAAGAAGCGCAGCGCCGCGGCAACAGTGTGTATTTGCCGGATCGCGTGATCCCCATGCTCCCCGAGTCGTTGAGTAACGGTCTCTGTAGTTTGAATCCCAAGGTGCCGCGATTCACGCAGCTTGCGGTGATTGAGTTTGATAAAAAAGGCCAGCAGTTGAGCAGCCGGTTTGCCCCGGCGGTCATTCAGACCCCGCGCAGGTTCACCTACAAAGACGCATTTGCTATCCTGCAACGCCCGCCGGAAAATGAATTGGACGAGCGCATCCACATCGCATGGTCGCTCGCCGAAGTGCTCCGCAAAAACCGCTTTGCGCATGGGTCTCTCGAGCTGGATTTCCCGGAGGTCAAAGTCATTGTCGATGAAAACGGACGCCCGATCCGCCTGGAAAAAGTCGAGAACGACATTTCGCATCAGCTTGTCGAGGAATGCATGCTCGCAGCCAATCAGGCCGTCGGAGCCGCATTCACGCAGAATCAGATCCCGGCCATCTACCGTGTCCACGAAAAACCCGACTCCGCAAAACTGGTCGAGTATCGGGAATACGTGAAAACCCACGACATCAAAATCGGCGATCTGGAAAACCGATCCGAAGTGAGCAAGCTCCTGAAATTGATTCGCGGGATCCCGGAAGAATATGCGATCAAGCTGGGGCTGCTCAAGAGCCTCAAAAAGGCGCGCTATTCGCCGCAACCGCTTGGCCACTACGGCCTCGCGATGAGCGACTACACGCACTTCACGAGTCCGATCCGGCGGTATGCCGATCTCATCGTTCACCGCGCAATGGCCTTGTTGCAAAGCGAAGCCGGCCATGCAAAACGGCGCGGGCGCGTGCGGGGTGAAGTGCCAAAATCGGGTGAGCTGTCCTACATCGCCGATCACATTTCCACGACTGAACGCGTTGCCATCGACGCCGAACGCGAGGCCACCAAACTCAAGCAGATGGAGTATTTCCAATCCCAACTCACCAGCGATAAACCCGACCGGTTTGCGGCGGTGGTGGTAGATGTGCGGAATTACGGATTGCTCGTCGAGTTGACCGACTTTTTGGTGAGCGGACTGATCCACGTCTCCACGTTGGAGGGGGATTTTTACCGTTTCGACAGTGTGCGCTTGCAGATGATTGGTCAGAAGAGCGGCCAGGTTTACAAGCTCGGCGATAAGCTCACGGTCTCGGTGGATAAAGTGGACATCTTCAAAAAGCAGGTGGACTTCCGAGCGGCATGACCAGAATCGTGCAGGTGAGCGATCTGCATTTTGGCGCATCGGATGCGCGGATTGCCAGGATGCTTGCGGGCCGGATTGCTGAGATTCGCCCGGATGCCGTGGTGGTGAGTGGCGACCTGACGCAGAATGCAAGCCGTGCAGAATTTGAGGCTGCCAACGAATTCCTGGACGCGATCGATGTGCCGCAGCTTGTTATTCCCGGCAATCACGACATCCCCGGCCTCAATTTGCTGGAGCGGTTCTTCCGGCCATCGCGACGCTTCCGCAAATTTGTCCACGACGACGAAATGCCGGTCCTGGAGATGGGGAAGGTTTTTATTGTGGGAATTGATACGACCCGACGTGGCGGCATGCACCTCGACTGGTCACGGGGGCGGATTTCCACGCGGAAAATTGAAGCGGCAGCAGCGCTTCTACATGCGGCTCCCCCAGATTCCTGCAAAGTGGTGGTGATGCATCATCCGCTGGTGCCTACTGATCTCGCCGTCGGACGGAAGGGCGCGGGAAATTCAAGGAAAGCACTCCCCGCGTTTGTCGATGCGGGTGTA
>JBGTCP010000606.1:0-2174 GCA_041748815.1 Chthoniobacterales bacterium | reverse complement strand
GTCGAGAAGGACCTTGCGGGCCGATTGATGGGATGGAGTTGATTTATTCATCGCTACAGATAATGTCTAGTTACTAGACATTCCGCAAGGCAAAAAAATAGAGGCCTTCCAGACATTCTCAACTTTTTTGTCCTGCACCCGCCTTGCTACTAAGCTGAGGAATCCATTTGCCAAAGAGGATCCGCCAACCACGATCTTTTCTATTTTTACAGCCAGTGATGCAGTGGCTGCTATGGTGGAAAATGAAATAGTCTCGGGTCGAAGACTTCACTTCGGAGTTGGGCGGGACATTCATGGCCTCTTGGCAATCAGTCAAGATGTCGTGAACGCGATTCATGTTCCAGAGGCCACCTTACAGGAACGGTTTGGCGCTGAAATGCAGACCTGGCATCTCCTTTCAGCCCCAAGATTTTTGCACAAGGTATGGATGAGACGGTAGTGAGTATTTTGGGGGCAGTCCAGATTTTTTGACCCCCATCCCGATGCCGCTTCACAGACAGGCATTGGTTGAAAAAAAATCCCTCCATGGTTCCCCAACTGGCCTGACCTGAAATTGAAGGAGCACAAGGTGCCCGATCAACATAGTGCAACTCATACCGAATAGATTCTTTGGATTCAGGAGACTTTGCTTCTTTTCCTCCGAGTCCTCGGGCTTCAGCATGGATTCTGTTGCGTTTCGTCCCGTTAAAAGCTGCGCTGCGATCCGGGCGATTTTGGGCTCGTTAAAATTCAAGCCCGCGGGACCATGTGCAAAGTAATTCCTAATGCGCCGAATGCGATGAAGGTCGTGATGAAAGACTGGTGGAATTAGCCCTAAGCGAAATGCCAATTCAATCCGGGAAGCGAACGCCTCGAGGGGACCATTTCGGTCCAGCAGTGGAGAGCTGGATTCGGAAGCATTCAGTAAGTGGTTCGACAAGATTGCGAGAATGATGCGATCGAACTCAGCACCAATGAGAAGTGCCGAGGCCCGATCATCCTCCTGCATAAATTCATGAAGCACTCGATTGGCGTAACTTAGTTCCTTAGAGAGTTGCTCTGGAGTCAAAATCATTACTGATTACTGGTTGCTTTCGGGTCGATCTACAGTCACGGCGTCGAAAGAATAATTGGTCCAGACATTTGGCATTCGCTCTACTTTCGTTCTGGCAATGCAGAGATGTGCTGAGAGCACCACACAAGCAGCAACGAATCGGGTTTGGGGGTTGATGTCGGAAGGCTTCGATTCGGGTAGGTGGCTCTGCCAATCGGCACTCAACTTCAGCATATTACACAACGAAGCGAACTTTGGCTGGTTGAGATGTAGTCCAGCCAGGCCGTGCGCGAAGTCATCGCGTATTTGGTTAATGATTTTCAAGTCATGATGCCAATCCGGTGGAAGTAACCCTACCCTGTATCCCAGTTCAATTCGTGCGGAAAAGGTTCCTGCGAAGCCGCTCCCGGAAAGTAAGGGATCTTTTTTGCCTGCGAACGGCACTAAGTATGTTTTGAGTAACATCTGGAGCAATCGGTCAAGCTGAACTCCTAGCAATACCGCCCGTACCCGGTCTGACTTTTCTAGGATCTCCTGCGTTGTCTTATTGATCGCTTCCAGATCCTGCTCCAACGTATCGTCCTTCGCGCTTGCTTTCGCCGGTAGTTTCCCTGCGCTGTTGCTGTGGCTCGGCGCGAAAGGTAAAGCGCTCATTCCTTTCCTTAGCCACCTTCGTAAACTGCCTAAGATCACGTCGAAAACCTCCCCTGCTCCACTTCCCGGACGTGGCCTAGGGCTTGGAGGCTTTCGAGAATGGGTTGGATGCGGTCGCGGCGGCCGTTGGTGAAACTTTTGGCGAGGGTCGCGGCGTCTGCGGGGGTGGTGTGAGATTGGAGGGCGAGGCGGACGGCGCGGATTTGGTCGGGGAGGGTTTTGGGCCAGTCGAGTTTCCTGGTGGTTGCCGCTGGCGCTGCGGTGGTGAGACCAGTGATCTCTTGTTGCGTGGATGCGGTGGCGGAGTCCTGGCTACCGGGGGCTTGGTAGTCGGGGCGGAGCCAGCGGATGTAGCCGCGTGCTTCTTCGGAGGCGCGAGCGGCATTGAGCGCGACGAGGCGAATGAGGATTTCCTCGTCGGGGAGGTCGGCGGGCCAGCTGTAAGCGTCGGTGACGGCGGTGTCGAGGTCGTCGTGGAGCTGCTTGA
>JBGTCP010000605.1:0-3051 GCA_041748815.1 Chthoniobacterales bacterium | reverse complement strand
CTGGACGACAGCGCGACGATTGCAGAATTTGCAGGTATCGTGGGATCGCGGCTGAATCTGGATGCGCTCATGGTGCTCACTTTGGCAGACGGGCAAGGCACGACGGACGGCACTGCATGGTCGGATTGGAAGGAGACATTGGTCTGGCAGCTTTACAATTTTACCAAGGCCTATCTTGAGGACAGCAAGGCATTTTATGAGCAACAAAAAGTCGAGCGAATGTCGCTGGAGGCCGAGGTGCTCAAAAAACTCGGCGTCTCTTATGCGGATGAAGTGAATGCGCATTTCGAATCGCTGCCGGAATTTTATTTTCGCTCATCCAGTGTGGCGGAGATCGTTTGGCATCTGAAATTGTTCCGGCAATTCTTTACGCAGCTCCAGCAGCCCGAGCCAGTGAATTCGCTGCGGCCGGTCCTGCGCTGGATCGATCATCCATCGGGTAGTCACTCGGATGTGCAGATCTGCACGTGGGATCGTGCGGGACTCCTGGAGCGCATCGCGGGGGCTTTTGCAGCAGCGGAGCTCAACATCCTGGGAGCAGATATCTACAGCCGCGAGGACAATCTGGTGTTGGATATTTTCCGCGTTTGCACGACCAGACTGCAGGCAGTGACGCATGATCATGACCGCACTCTCTTTGAAAAAACGCTGGTGCAGTCACTGGTGACGCCGGACTTCAACATGAGTGCCGCGTTGAAAAAAGTGCGTCAGGGCACGGGTTATCATCTTTCACAGGAAGTAGAGTTTCCCACGCGCCTTACGATTACAAATGATGCGCATCCGAAATTCACCCTGGTGGATATTCAGACGCCGGATCGTTTGGGCTTGTTGTATGAAGTCCTGAAGGGCTTTCACGAGGCGGGTGTGCAGATTGCGCTTTCCCGCGTGGCCACCGAAAAGGGCGGGGCGATTGATAGCTTTTACATCACGGACGCCATGGGTTCAAAGATCAAGTCGCGTGAAACACTTGACCGGTTGCAAAGGATCCTGTTGCAGGCTGCGAGTCCACAAGGGCTGAGTTGAAACGTTCTTAGCTCCGGTGAACTTTTCATCCCGACATCGCTGGTTCGTTGTGATGGTGGCACCGGCGGTGATAGGATTTCTGCTGTTCCAGGCTTTTCCATTGGTGTCGTCGTTCTGGTTGGGGTTTCACCGGTATGATCCGGCTGGAGCGCCGGACTGGATCGGGCTGGGAAATTATGCGTATCTGCTACGGTCAGATCCCGTCTTCTGGCCGGCTGTGCGGGTGACGTTGATTTATGCGTGTGTGGTGGTGCCTGTCGGGTTGCTTGTTTCGCTGGGTCTGGCGTTGTTGTTGGATTATCAAGGCCGGTCGGCAGCGGTTTTTCGAGGCATCTTTTTTCTGCCAGCGCTGTTGCCAGCTGCTGCTTCGGGTGTGCTGTGGGTGTTTATTTTTGATACGCACTATGGGCTGTTGAACAGGTTGATTGTGGCTGCGGGTGGCGAGGCGGTTGCGTGGACACAATCGTCGGGCACAGCGCTGCTGGTGGTGATGGTGACTGGGCTCTGGGGGTTTGGCGGCGGGATGCTGGTGTTTCTTGCAGGACTGCAAGGTGTGCCCAGGCATTTGATGGAGAGCGCGGTGCTGGATGGCGCTGGAGTTTTTCAGCGATTGCTGCATGTGACCCTGCCTGCACTGCGCCACTACATGTTGTTCAATGTGGTGATGGCGCTGATTGGTGCTTTCAAGGTGTTTGATGCAGCATTTGTGTTTGGGGTATCGTCGGGGGCAGGGTTGGGCGGGCCAGGACGGGCAACGTTTTTTTATGCACTGGCAATCTACCAACGTGTGTTCTCGTATTTTCATTGGGGCCTGGCCAGTGCGATGGCGTGGTTACTCGCGCTGGTCGTGCTTGCACTGAGTGTTGTGGCATGGCGCCTTTTGAGGAGGGCGTATGATTAATCCGTCGAGGAGTTTTTGGATCGCCCGCATGATTTTGCTGATCGTTCTGTCCTGCGTGATGCTGGTGCCGCTGGCTTGGATGCTCTCCACTTCGTTGAAGACGTTTGACGAAGTTCTGCAAGTGCCGCCTGCATTTTTGCCTCGTGCACCGGCCTGGGAAAACTACGGGCATGTTCTAAGCGAGGTGCCGTTGCTGCATCAGGCGCGGAATTCGCTGCTGGTCGCCGTGCTTGCAACGGTGGGCACGCTGGTTTCATCGAGCCTCGCCGGATATGCTTTTGCGCAGATCCGGGTGCGAGGTGCGGGGTGGATTTTTGTCGGGTTGATGGCGTCGTTATTTCTGCCTGCGCAGGTAGTGATCATTCCGCTCTTCAAGGTGTTTGCATGGCTGGGGTGGGTGGACACTTTTCTGCCACTCATTGTGCCTGCCTGGCTGGGTGTGCAGGTGTTTTCGATTTTCCTGATGCGACAGGCCTTCCTTTCCGTGCCGCGTGAACTGCTCGATGCGGCGCGGTGCGACGGCGCGAGTGAAGGGGTGGCCTTTATTCGAGTGGCCCTGCCGCTCTGTGTGCCCGCGTTAATGGTGGTCGGGGTGTTTGCATTCATCGGCAGCTGGAACGACCTTTGGAATCCGCTCGTTTATTTGCACTCGGAGCAACGGCACACGTTGCCGGTGGGATTGCTTGCATTCATGAGCGTCGTGGCCGTGCCGGAGGCAACGCCATGGCATTGGATCATGAGCTTTTGCACACTCACCATCCTGCCAGTGGTGGTGGCTTTTTATGCCGTACAACGGAAGCTGCTGCGCGTCGTGGCGTTTGCAGAGGCAGGTCAGGCGGATGTTTAATTTGTCGCAACTTCGAAAGTTGCAATTCCTGTGGTGCGGGCATCCTGCCTGCCGTCGGAACGCAGCGTTCGCAGGCTGGAAGCCCGCACCACAATTTGGGATTTCTTGATGCCCAGTTTGCAATTTTGGAGATGCCCCCGTTTAATTTGTCTCTGGCATCGGTGGATCGGGTGCGTTTATTGTGCCCGATATGAAACCCACCGCCATCATCACAGGGGGCTCGCGCGGCATTGGTCGTGGGATCGCTCTCGAACTCGCAAAGCTCAAATCTCACAACTTG
>JBGTCP010000604.1:0-2561 GCA_041748815.1 Chthoniobacterales bacterium | reverse complement strand
CGGGCGGAAGCGGCATGGCGCAATGTCACTGTTGCAGATCCATCTTCGGAAGCCTTCACTTGCACGGCTTTGGTTTGGAACTCCAGCGGCTGATCCTGGATGCCAAGTTTTTGCCAACGCCCGAGCGCTTTGCTGGCCTGTCCGCTCCAGAGCTTGAGACCGTCGTTATCGGTGGCGGCTCGTGCGAGTTGCAAGCGGGGTCCGGCTGCGAGGACGTTCTCGCCATCGCGACTAAGATGGGTCAGGGTGCCGGTGGAGCGATCAAAGATGAGTGTGACGCTTGAAGCATTGAGTGTGATGGAGGCGGCGGATTTTTCAATAATCACGGCAGCACCTTTTGCCGTCTGGCGGTTCAGAGTGGCAGGTTCACCGGTGAGCGTGAGTTGCTGCCAGGCGATCTCGTGTCCTTTTGCTGCGTAGACCGTGGCGGCGGATTCGAAAAAGCGAATGATGAGATGGACTTCGCTGCCGGTCGGAATTTTGCCGGTCGGGATGGCGATTTCTTTTGCTTCATCCGGAGCGAGATTGAGCGTTGGCAGATCACCGGAGCGCGTGCTGACTCCATTGATCAACAATTCCCATTTGCCGGTGAGGTGGGCGGTTGTGTTGAAGTCGTATTCGCTGGTTACACGGATGCGTGTCGGTGAGCTACTGGTTAGATCTATGCGCAGCGGTTGTGCAAGGTGCTTGAGTTCCCACATGGCAGGATGCGGGACACGGTCAGCGGAAACGAGGCCGTCGCAGACGAAGTTGGCATCATTCGGCGTGTCGCCGAAGTCGCCGCCGTAGACAAAAAATTCACGACCGTCTTCAGTCTTCTCACGAAATCCATGGTCCAGCCATTCCCACACAAACCCGCCCTGTAGCCCGGGTTTGGTCTTAAATGCATGGAAATAATCATGCAGCGATCCATTGGAATTCCCCATCGCATGCGAATACTCGCAGAGGATGACAGGTCGCTCGAGCGGATGTAGTGGCGTGGGGATCGTTCTATGTCTTGTGTTCTTTCCGTCATTGTCAGGCGAGCGCCTGATCGCTTCGAGGAGCGCGTCTCCTCGCAGTCGGGAATCTCCCCGGCCTTCTGTGAGCTCGGTGACAAGGTCGCTCCAGGCAACGAGTTTCTCGATGGACTCATACATGGGACAAATGATGTCTGACGCCATCGAACCGTGCGCGAACGTGAGATGGCTTTGCCCTTTGGAAATGGCACCTTCATAATGCAACGGACGCGATGGATCGTAATGCCGGATCCATCCTGCGGCGGCATCGTGATTTGGCCCGTAACCGGATTCATTGCCGAGCGACCAGAGGATGATGGAGGGATGATTTTTATCACGCACAACCATACGCATCGCGCGGTCCAGCCAGGTGGTGGCATAGGAGGTTTGGTTGCAGAGGAAATTGTGAAAATCGTGCGATTCGATATTGGCCTCGTCGATCACGTAGAGTCCGTATTCATCGCAAAGATCCAGCCAGCGCGAATCATTCGGATAGTGGGAGGTGCGCACCGCATTGATATTAAACTGCTTCATGAGCCGTATGTCGCGCAGCATGGATTGGCGGGAGATTACTTTGCCGTGATCGGGATCGTGGTCATGGCGGTTGACGCCTTTGATCAGAACACGCCGCCCGTTGATGAGCAGATTGCGGTCATGAATTTCAATGCGGCGGAAGCCCACTTGTGTGGAAGTGTGCACAGTGCCTTGAGGAGATTTCAGCTCGACCACCACGCGATAGAGCGCTGGGGTTTCATGGCTCCAGAGGAGGGGATTTTTCAACTCAGCTTCGAGATGGATGCGAAGAAGATTCGGGTCCTGAGCATTGCGTGTGGTGCTTACCGGATACTCCGCTGAGAGCGGATTTTTGAGCACTGGCTGTCCTTTTGGATCCAGCAGCGAGGCTGTGGCGACGATGCCTTCAGGGATCGGGCCTGAGTGAGTCAGACCGATGTGCACATCGAGTTTGAATACCGCCGAGCGGAAATCATCGGCGAGTTCCGTGCGCACATGCAGGTCCTGAATGAAAGTGGTCGGAGTGGTGTAGATGAAGACGTCTCGGTGGATGCCACTCAGCCACCATTGATCCTGATCTTCGATAAATGTGGCGTCCGACCATTGGATGACCACGGCGATGAGGTCATTTTCGCCATCGCGCTTGACGACGCGCGAGATGTCGAACTCGGCCGGCAGGCAACTGTCTTTGCTCACGCCAATGGCCTGGCCATTTAAGTAGAGTGAAAGGACGCTGGTTGCGCCGCCGAAGTGGATCACGACCCTCTCATCGGCCCATTTCTCCGGCAGTGTGAATTTTTTGCGGAAGACACCGGTAGGATTTTCCTCCGGGACGTGTGGCGGCAGATGCGGCCATGGCATTTGCACATTGGTGTAATGCGGCTTGCCGTGACCCTGTGTTTGTAAATGACCCGGGACTTGGATGCTTCCCCACTCCGATGCCCGGCCGGGCTTGGCTACAATGTGTTGAGCCGCGACCGGATCCGGTGCAAAGCGGAAGTCCCATTCTCCATCGAGCGAGTGAGTGCGCGTGGATTGATCCGGATTTCC
>JBGTCP010000603.1:0-8821 GCA_041748815.1 Chthoniobacterales bacterium | reverse complement strand
CGTCGACAGCACCGATTGGACGGATCCGGCGGCGGGTTTTCTCAAACTAAACGAAGCGATTGAAAACTCTCCGCTCGGGCTCATCGTGCATGATCTGTCCTGGTCCCGGACTCACCTGTTGCGGGCATCCCTCGCGGCGCTTTTTGAAGATGCGCAGTTCACTGCGGAACTCGAAGACATCCAAACGGTAAAGATTATCCACTCCGAATCTCAGCGTGTCACCGCTCAACTTCTTGTGGCATGGCTTGCAACCGCGCTGCACTGGCAGTCGCCGGAACTCTCCAGCTCCGGTTACACGTTCAAAGCAAAATCCGGAAACTCCATCCATGTGGAACTCACCGGTGAGACCGGCGAATCTCCGATTTCATCCATCAGAATCACGACCGGAGGCGGAGAATTCAGCGTCATCCACGACCACGACTCCCGGTTTGTGAAAGCGACATCCCCGTCGGGCAACGCTCAGCTTTTCCCGGCGGACCCCACAGATCTCGCAGCGCTGGTCTCCGGCCAGCTCGCGCGACATGGCAATAACCGATTGCTCCTCGAGACACTCCCCTGCCTGCAAAAACTGCTACAGCTGCAGGTCTGAGACGCCTGAGGGCACAGCGCAAAGGGAGCATCGCCGAAAGTTGCAAGCGTGACTTCTTTAAAGGAGGGCGGACATTCCTGTCCGCCTCCGGCGTTTGTCGCACCGTCCCAAAGCGGGTAAGAAAGCCCGCTCTCCTTTGGGCTGCAACTTTCGGAGATGCACCCCGAAACAAAATTCCTGTCAAAAATAGCTTGCCTTTCGGGCTGAATCCCCCATATTCCGCCACTCACTATGGCAAAAACAGCTTGGATCGAAAAAGAAAAACGTAAACGCAAAACCGTCGAGAAATACGCGGCAATTCGTGCGGAACTCAAAGCTAAAGGCGACTACGTCGGCTTGGCAGAGCTTCCCCGTGACGCGAGCCCGACACGGCTGGTGAATCGTTGCAAACTCTCGGGACGCCGCCGCGCTTACATGCGCCGCTTCAACCTTTCCCGTATCAGTTTCCGCGAACTCGCTCTCTCCGGGCTCATCCCCGGCGTGACCAAGTCCAGCTGGTAATTTTTCCTGCCCGCGCGGGCTGCGAAAGCAACCATTTCCGGCAGTCACCCTTTGCGCAATCCTTCTCCAGATCATGCCGATCTACGAATACGAAGTGCAAGGTGGAGATTGCCACATCTGCGGTGGCACGTTTGAACTCCGCCGCCCGGCTGACCGCGAACCGCTGGAAGCCTGCCCGCTTTGCAAAAAACCTGTCAAAAAACTTATATCCACGGTGAACACACCGAAAATTCTTAAGCCCGTCTCCATTGTGGACGCGAAGAAAGCCGGATTCACCGTGCTTGAGCGCCGCGATAAGGGCACCTATGAAAGGCTGTGACAGGCCCTGCACCGCTGCTCCGGCTCTACGTCGGAATGCGGTGCAACGCCCGTCTGCACACCAGCAGTCCTTTCACCTTGAATGAGCGCATTAGTCCTATCGATCCCACCCGCCCTGCTCGTTGCAGTTGGAAGTGATAGCGACAGCAATCATATCTTCTTTAAATTATTGGCACTGCTTTTTCTGGTGCTCCTGAATGGATTTTTTGTGGCAGCTGAATTTGCCCTCGTGAAGGTCCCGCGCAGCCAGCTCGACGACCAGATCGCTGAGGGCAATAAAGGAGCGGAGCTGACCCGCCACATTACCAGCCACCTTGAGCATTACCTGGCCGCATCACAGCTCGGCATCACGATCTCGAGTTTGGCACTGGGCTGGCTTGGCGAGCCGTTCCTGGCCCGGCTGCTGCATCCGCTGCTTTTCATGGTGGGGATTGATCAGCCGTTTTTGGTTTCGCTCATAGCATTTGGCTTTGCGTTTTTCATTCTTGTTTTCCTCCATGTGATCCTGGGCGAGATGCTGCCGAAATCGCTCGCAGTGCACAGGCCATTGCCGCTCTCACTCATGGTCTCAAAACCACTGAGCGGATTTTACGTGGTTTTCCGCCCGTTCATCTGGCTGTTGAACTTGAGCTCTGACTACGTGATGCGTCGCATTTTCCGGCTTCAGCCCATTGACTCCGGCGAGCTGGCGCATTCTGAAGAGGAACTCCGCCTGCTCCTCACGGAGTCGAAGGAATCCGAAGACGTATCGGAGCTAGGCAAGGAAATTCTCATCAACGCACTGGATATGCGCCGCAGGGTGGTGCGCGACATCATGACGCCGCGCGGAAAAGTCATTTACCTCGACATCAATGAATCATTCAACGAGTCGGTGAAAACCGCCCGCGAGAGCAAGCACACACGTTTCCCGCTGTGCAAAGATCACCTGGATGAGCCTGTCGGCCTGGTGCACATCAAAGACCTTTTCTTTTTGGTCGCCGATGGCAACCCCGATTTGCAAAGCATCCGCAAGGAACTGCATCCCGTGCCGGAAATGATGCCACTGGAAAAACTGCTCACATTTTTTCTGCAAAAGCACATCCACCTCGCACTGGTGGTGGACGAGTTTGGCGGCACGGTCGGCATCGTGACCCTGGACAACGTGCTCTCAGAGCTCGTCGGAGATATTCAGGACGAATTCGACTCGGAGCCGCCGGAATTTATCCGCACCAACGAGGCGGAGTTTGTGGTATCGGGCGGCCTGGGGCTTTACGAGTTACGCGACCACGCAGATATCCATCTTGAGAGCACCGAGGTGAGCACCGTGGGTGGTTACATCATTCATTTGCTGGGCCACCTCCCGCATCCCAACGAGAGCCTCGAGGTTGAAGGCTACGAGGTCACTGTCACTAAAACGGACGGACGCAGCATAGGCCAGCTCCATTTCCGCCAGCTCCCTGAGCCCGACGAGAATGCCAAAGCGACGGTTCTGGACGGGTCCGACGCCAGTGACTAAGCACATCATGGAAGCGCTGGACATGCAGCCCACTTCCGTGCTGGTCCCCGACGGACGGGACCCTGCGATCGACTACGCATCCGGCCCGGGAAGTCCTGCAAGCGACACGCATCCACCGGTGAACTACCATGCTTATGCAGCTTGCACCCGGGGCGGCTTCTTTGACTCCACGGAGAAGGCGATCACAGCAGGCCGACCCATTTTGCTCGTGCTACGTAAGCGCTTGAAGGAGGGGCTGGCAGCACTGCGTCAAATCCGCAAATCAGGCCTGCCCGTTGCAATCACCCTTAAAGAATCGGGCCGGCATCAAGTTGCCGGGCTCCTGGCATCGCCGCGTAATGTGGAGGTTCTTAGAACCATTTGCCAGGAAGCCCAATCCGCCATCGCGAGCACGCCCTGGCTCGTGCCACTGTACAACGCGTTGGGCTGCCAGGCAGGCCGCACGGTGTTCCTGCCCACACCTTACCCGGTCGACATTCCTGAATGGGATTTTTCACGCCCATTTGCCGAACGATCTGGTGTTTTCATTGGGACCCGTGAATTTTTAATTCCGTCCCGCAACCATCTTCTCGCTTTGAGCATCGCGAAGGAATTGGAATGCGCTGTAACGGTCATCAATGTGGATGGAAAAAAAGGGCGGGAGCTTCTTGAAGCGCTCGAGTTCCCCGCCGGCCGGTTAACGATCCTGGAAAAGCGTCTCAGTTATCCCGCGTATATCGACTTGATGAGTCAGCACCGATTCGTCCTGCAATGCGACCGCAGCGGTGTGCCTGGCCAGGTTGCGGGTGATGCGCTGCTCTGCGGCACACCCTGTCTCGGGGGCGATGGAGCCGTCGACCAACTGGCGGGTCCGGAATTGACCGGCTCCCTGGAAAACATGGCAAGGCAAATGTTATCCGACGAAACGTCATGGCAAGAGATGGTCGGGACGGCCCGGGAAAGAGCCACCGCGCAGCTCAGTTTCCATGTCGTAGCGAGACAGCTGTCGCGTTACTGGGCATTTTCCGCTTCTTGAAGCATTGCCCGCAGGTGCTCAACACTTTGCTTCATAGCTTTACCAGGCTTGAAACGCACGATCGCACGCGGCGGGATCGTCATTTGACTGCCCGGTTGCATTGGATTCCGCCCGATCCGTGGCTTGGTCAATTTGACTTCAAATACGCCGAAATTCCGTAGCTCGACATCATCGTTTTTAGCGAGGCTTTCCACAATGATATCCAACGTGCTTTGGATAACAGCCTGAACCTCGTTCTGTGCCAGGCCGGTTTCGTTGCTGATGCGGGTGATGAGGTTGCGTTTGGTAAGATTGGCCATTGGAAAAGGCGGAAGAAGATTGATGAACCGGTCGAGACAAACACACTCCGGATGTAAAAAGGATTGATACCTTCCCGAAGCACTCCTTGGCAAGCCGGTAGTTTCTCATCGCTGAATTTTCCCCATCGGCTGCGAAGCGGGTTGAACGGAGGTCCAACCGTATCGAGAGTGTCATCACGCGATCTGCTCAAATCATTTTCGATCTTGAGGATGGCGCCGTCGGCGAACGCCGCCGCAAAGAATGCGCATCGTCACGACAGCAGAAAGACTCCAATAGATCAAAGAACGCATGGACTAGGGGGTAGGCGGAACCCGCGAGATCACCAAAAGCCAGGACGAACTCCGCGAGGAACTTGCAAGTTCTGAAGCAGGCGCGGATTGAGCATTCCGCTTTTCAGGAGTGGCGATGGCTCTGGTTCTTTTGGAATATGCGTATTGCGCCGTTCGGCCTTGACCGCATGGGTGATATTTGCGATGAAATGTCTGCCCGTGCGGGGGGGGCGCGCTACACTTTTTATTTCCATGACTCAACTGGGTAAAGTTCTCATCATGACCAGCGGCATTGCTATTTGCCTCACTGCCGCTGTCGTGACCCATTTGAAGGATCACACACCCAATGCTGTGACCGTTCAAAGCATCTACGAAGTGGTCGCCGAGCAGTATGGAGCCATCCGGCAGGCGGACTTTCAGGGTGCTTATCGACACGCCGCCAGCGGGTACCAATACCGGCACTCCTACGAAGAGTTTGAAGCCATGGCCAGAGTGGAGTTCTTGCAAATGGCCAGCTCGGCAAAAATCGAATTCGGCGCGATCTCGCTCCGTCGCCACGGCGAAGCACTGGTCCAGATTTTCCTCATCAGCCATACCGGTGCAGTGACTCCCTGCGTCTACACGATGGTCCACGAAAATGGTTTGTGGAAGATTCATGGCGTGCAAATCCTGCCGGGCTGGCCGCGGGACTATCGACTCGGCGGTGCCCGGGCGTAAACCCGCTTAAGGGAAATTTTCGCAAATTGGGTTGCCCATCGCAAGTCGGCGATGATAGGCATTCCCCTCCCGCAACCTTTATCCCTATCGATCACTACTTTATGAGCACAGCCACATCAGACATCGGACTTATCGGACTCGCCGTCATGGGCCAGAACCTGGCACTGAACATCGCAGACCACGGATTCCCCATTTCCGTTTTCAATCGCACTACCAGCAAGACTCACGAGTTCCTCTCCGAAAATCCTGAGACCCCCGGCGCACTGACGGGCTATGATACCCTCGAGGAATTTGTTGCCTCGCTCAAACGTCCACGCAAGGTGATCATCCTCGTGCAGGCCGGACGCGCCACGGATGCTGTGATCGATGGTCTGCTCCCGCTTCTTGAAAAAGACGACATCATCATCGATGGCGGCAACGCACTTTGGAATGACACCGTCCGCCGGGAAAAAGATCTCAGCTCAAAAGGCTTCCGTTTCATTGGCTCCGGCGTCTCGGGTGGTGAAGAAGGCGCGCGATTTGGCCCGTCCCTCATGCCAGGTGGCGACATCTCCTCTTATAACGAATTGGAGCCCATCTGGAAGGCGATCGCTGCTAAAGTCGATGCCGAAACCGGCAAACCACTCGAAGGAGCCGCGCCCGGCAAACCCATCGAAGGCGGCGTGCCCTGCACCGCACACATCGGCCCCAATGGTGCCGGTCATTACGTCAAGATGGTGCACAACGGGATCGAATACGGCGACATGCAGCTCATCTGCGAAGCCTACAACATCCTCCGCTACGGAGCCGGACTCGAAGTCAGCGAGATCCACGAAATCTTCAACGAATGGAACGCTGGCGACCTTGATTCGTTCCTCATTGAAATCACCGCAAACATCCTCGGTGTCGCCGATCCCGTGACGGGCAAGCCGATTGTGGACGTGATCGTGGACCGCGCCGGACAGAAAGGCACCGGCAAATGGACCATCAACTCCGCATTGGACATGGGCATCCCCGCCTCCACAATGTCGGAAGCCGTCTTCGCCCGTTGCATCTCCGCCATCAAAGAAGAGCGCGTCGCCGCCTCGGAGCACCTGCACGGACCAGCCGATACAAAATTCGCCGGTGATAAAGCTAAGATCGTCCAGGCAGTGCGTGACGCACTCTACGCATCCAAAGTGTGCTCCTACGCGCAAGGCTTTGCCCTCATGAGCTCCGCTTCCAAAGAGCAGGACTGGAACCTCAAGTTCGGCGAGATCGCAATGATTTGGCGCGGCGGATGCATCATCCGTGCACGCTTCCTGCAACGCATCAAAGACGCCTTCGACGCCAATCCCGAACTTCCCAACCTGTTGCTCGATCCTTACTTCAAAGGCGTCATCGAGAAGACCCAGGAAAACTGGCGGTTCGTTGTGAGCGAAGCGGCACGGTGCGGCATCCCGATTCCGGCCTACTCCGCCTCGCTGGCCTACTTCGACAGCTATCGCAGCGCACGTCTGCCAGCAAATCTGCTACAAGCTCAACGCGATTACTTCGGCTCCCACACCTACGAACGCATCGACCAGCCAGCTGGAAAAATGTTCCACTACGACTGGGTCGGCGACCACCAGCAGCACGAGGCGTAAAGCCGCTGGCAGCCTATTCAAAGCGGATCGTGCGCCACTCCATGCGCCGATGGAAACTCAGCGCCGTCAATGGTGATGTCGATGACAGCACTGGAGGCAAGCCTTGTTTGCTGTAGTCGTAACGACCAAAATTGACTTCCCATTCATGGCCCTTCAGCGAACCCGCAGAGCCGGACACAGCATCTTTATGGATTGCAGCAAAAACCTGCCATCCGCCAGCGACTTTGCGTGCCTTCAGAACGCTGTCATTTTCGATTCGAAGAAACTTTGCTGCCCCGCTCTTGAACGCATTTGCCTCCGTGAAGCTCAGCTGAAGAATCGTGTTATTCGGAGCCACGTGATACTCAATATAGGCCCCATTCCCCTTCACTCCGGCAAACACCTCAAACACATCGCCCAGCGTGTAAAGCATCTCATTGCGGGCGGTTGCGCGGGTCATCACCAGATCGTCCTTCAGTTCTGCGAACACTAAGAAGTGCTCGCCACGCCAGCCCATTTTCACAGTCCCCGCGCGGAAGCCAGCTTCATCACCTTCCCGCCAGCTCTGAGAAAACTGAAAAGAAGGTGCCGCGCCAAAAGCCTTCTCAATCTCCGCCCAGTCAGAAGACTCCGAAACCTGCACCTCCGGCACGGATGTGACGGATGAAAACGACGAAGATGCAGTCATAACTGTGAGCGCGGTCGGAAAGAGGTATCGAAGAGTTCTCAAATTGATTCTCTCACATTACAGCCGAAAGCATCGCGCTGCCAGCTCGATCGCTTTTCGCATCGAAGGCCAACCGTATCAGTGTGACCCAGTGGTTTACCATGATTCGTTAGACCATGATTGAAACGTTTTCGAACAAAATGTAATCTATACAGTGTGTCCAAGAGATTTAAAATCAAGTATGTCTGGATCGGTTTGCTGGGTCTAACGGCGGCGGTTGTTTTACTGCCAATTTATACGAGAACTAGTGAGCGTAGTCCAGCAATCCGGCTACTTTCTAACGCCAAGCAGGTTCATCTTGCCGTCATGATTTACCACGAAGAACAAGGCAGCGTGCCGGAAACACTGCAGGACCTCGTGTCGCCGGAGATCCTTCCAGCCGGGGAGTTGCTTCGCTATCCCAACCAGGAAGACATTGGCACCTCCTTCATTGAACCAATCTCCCGATGGCCCTTGGAGTGGCATTACTTCCCTGATAATTTTCGCTCAGCGACAGAGCTGATGATCGTGGCCCCACTTCCACACTGGAGCAAAAATGCCCTCGGACAAAAATCGAAGCCACACAGAATCGTGGTGTTCGGCGACGGCGGGGCGGTCCGAATGGCGGAAGACGAATTTCTCACTAATTTTGGCGGTTTGCTCGAAGACGGAAAACCTCAGACGCCTGAGTAGCTTTTCTTTTCGAACCACCTGAGCCGGGAATCAAGATCCGCCTCCCGGGCGTATTCGAAATGAATTACTCTGCGTCGTGCGGGCTCAATGGAGCGCCTCGACGAATGGAGCAGCAACGGTGACATCATGAAAACATCACCCGCATTGCACTCACAGGTCATTACCTGCTCCTTATCGTGCGCGGCGATAGCGTCGGAGGAAAGCCGTCCGTTAAGGTGGCTTCGTGGGATTACCTGCAGGGCCCCATTTGATGCAGGAGTGTCATCAAGATGCAGCCGAACCGTGATCATGTTTTTCAGAAGCGATACGGGAGGCTGGACATGTGGAGCGCCATCCTTGTGAGACCAAGGTCCATATCCTGGCAACTCGTGCTCCGTCTCCACAGCGATAGTTAAATCCTGATGCCAGGGGACTGGCCAGTTCTCCTTGGGCGTTTTATCAAACAATATGCTACGTACCGGCCTCATTTCATCAGGCAGAAGCGCTGAAACGAGTTCCGAGACGCTAAGCGCATCAAATATCTCGGACCGGCTCCGCAAGTGCCGCACGCATGCAGAGCCAGCGGAGGAGGCAACCGCATCAGCTGCCTCACGAAGAGCCACTACTTGCAAATCGTTGAGCACGCCGCGAGCGAT
>JBGTCP010000602.1:0-3487 GCA_041748815.1 Chthoniobacterales bacterium | reverse complement strand
AGGTTCTGCCGGAGCGCATTGGCGGTGCCAGCGAAGTCCACCTGCACTGAGTGATCGACCACCAGGTCGACAGGAACGAGTGGCTCGATGATGCTGGGATCTTTGCCCATTCCTTCCACCGCTGTGCGCATGGCCGCAAGGTCAACGAGCAGTGGCACCCCCGTGAAGTCCTGCAGTACGATGCGGGCAACCACAAAAGGGATTTCCTCAGCCACCGGCGCCTTGGCATTCCAGTTTGCCAGCGAGTGGACTGCGGACTCCGGCACGCGTTTCCCATCACAATTGCGCAGCACCGACTCAAGAACGATGCGAATGCTCACGGGCAGCTTCGAGACAGGCCCCACTCCTGCTGCTTCCAGAGCAGGTAGTGAGTAAAAGGCTGCGTCGCCTGCTCCAGTGTCAAATATCTTCAGGGTGCTATCAAATGTGGACATGTCTGCTGCTGTGAAAATGGAAAATTCTGATGGTGAAAGTGCGGTTACTTCAGCTCTGCGAGTTTGGTGCGGATGGCATCAAAGTTTGGCAGGACGCCGGGGTTTTCTGTTTGCTCGGAGTATTGGATGACGCCGTCTTTATCGATGATGAATGCGGCGCGTGCCGAAGCGCTTCCGAAGCCGCCAAGATCCTCCAAAAGGACGTCATACGCCTTAGCGGTAGCCTTGTTGAGATCACTCGCCAGCGTTACGGAGATATTTTCTTTAATGGCCCACGCCTCCTGAGAAAACGGGCTATCCACGCTGATGCCGAGCACTTCAGCATTCAAATCCTTGTAAGCGCCAAGGCCCGACGAGATGTCGCAAAGTTCGTCTGTGCACTTACCCGTGAATGCCAGCGGGAAAAAGAGGAGGAGCGTGTGTGATTTCCCGAAATTATCACTCAGCTTCACATCGGTGATCTGGTCGCCTTTTTTGGATTTAAGTGAAAAGTCGGGTGCTTGTGTGCCTGTTGCTAGTGCCATAAAGTTGGTTGGGTTGGAGTTTTTAAGTTAATCCTGCCTTGGTTGGAAGGGATTCCTTCACAGTAGACTCCCCGCGATTGACGTCAATATGTAAGCAAATTCAATTGCATCCTCCAACGATCAAAGCTACGCGCCGCGGGCTGGCGAGGATTTTAAGGTTTCATTGCCACCGCTCATTTTTCCATTTCCACCGGGAGACATTTCGGCAATGGTGGCTCTCCTCCAGGGCACTTTACGAAACACAGCCTCTTTTATTCCAACCCACTTATCATGATCCCTCAAATTGCCGTCCAACTTTACAGCGTCCGGGAACAAGCTGCGGCTGATTACGAAGGCACCATCCGCGCCATTGCTGCCATGGGCTTCGGCTGCGTCGAGCCTGCGGGCTTCCCCGGGTCGAGCCCTGCCCAAGCTGCCAAACTTTTCCAGGAGCTTGGCCTGAAAGCACCCACCTGCCATGGTCCCCTCCCCATTGGTGAAAACCGTGACCGCGTGATTGAGGACGCGCTCCTGCTCGGCCACGAGGCGATCATCACCGGCTGTCCGCCTGAATTTCAGAAAAGTTTTGCCTCAGCTGATAAGATCAAAGCGACGGCGGAGCTTTATTGTGAAGCGGCTGAGAATGCCGCAGCGCACGGTCTGCAAATCGGCTACCACAATCACGACTGGGATCTCATCGAGGTCGATGGCAGGCCTGGGTATCAGATTTTTCTCGAAAACACGCCCGAAACCGTGCTCTGGGAGGCCGATGTATTCTGGGTTGCGAAGGCCGGGATCGATCCAGTCGCGTTCCTCCACGAAATCGGACCCCGTGGAGTCGCTCTGCACTTTAAAGACGGCGTGATCAACGCCGATGACACCTTCACCGAAGCGGAGACCGAGGATGGCAAGATCATGGTGAGCAATTCATCTCCATTTCTGCCAGCCGGCACAGGCCAGATCGACCTCATCGCAGCATCAAAAGCCGCAACTTTCGCGAAATTTATCGCTGTCGAACTCGACAGTTACACCGGCGACATGATGAAGGCCGTCGCGGAAAGCTACGACTATCTCACCCGCAACGGCATCGCCCAGGGCAACAAGTAAAGCCGGAACATTTTTTATGACTCACAAAAACAAAATCGGTATTGGCATCATCGGCTGCGGTAATATTTCCCAGGCGTATT
Organism: Chthoniobacterales bacterium; assembly: GCA_041748815.1. GTDB lineage: Bacteria > Verrucomicrobiota > Verrucomicrobiia > Chthoniobacterales > CAKUMP01 > JBGTCP01. Next base: position 1,363 of record JBGTCP010000602.1, on the reverse strand, counting down.
TCAATGGAGCCAACCTCTTCGAGATTCTCGAAGTCGTCGCCTGCGCGGATCTCAACATGGCGGCTGCAACAGCCAAAGCCACGGAAAACAACTGCACCGCGCAGACCGTGGATGAACTGCTGGCAAACCCCGAAGTGGACCTGGTAATCAATCTCACCATCCCCGCAGTGCATGCGGAGGTGAGTCTTAAAGCGCTCGAAGCGGGTAAACATGTGCACTGTGAAAAGCCACTTGCCGTGCATCTCGAAGATGCCAAAAAAGTCCTCGAAACCGCGAAAGCAAAAGGCCTGCTCGTCGGATGCGCCCCGGATACTTTCCTCGGTGCCGGACTTCAAACATGCCGCAAGATTCTGGATGATGGATGGATCGGCAGAGTGGTCGGCGGCACCGCTTTCATGATGTCCCGCGGACCTGAGAGCTGGCATCCGAATCCGGCATTTTTCTATGAAATCGGCGGCGGGCCGATGTTTGATATGGGGCCTTATTACGTGACCGCATTGGTTCACCTGCTGGGCCCTGTGAAAGAAATGACTGCTGTGACGAGTCGTGCATTTGAAGAGCGCACCGCAACCTGCAAAGAACAGTTTGGCAAAGTGCTTCCGGTTGCAGTGCCCACGCACAATTCAGGGACACTTACCTTTCACTCTGGCGCGGTGATCAGCGTCACGATTTCATTCGATGTGCACCAGCACGGTCACAGCCCGATCGAATTATACGGGACAGAAGGATCGCTCAAAGTGCCGGATCCCAATACATTCGGTGGCCCCGTCGAGTTGTGGACGCCGACCAGTGGCGAGTGGAGTGGCCAGGCATTCAGCCATCGCTACGCCAAGAACAGCCGCAGCATTGGTGCCGCGGACATGGCCTACACGATCCTCAGTGGCGGGAAACATCCTCACCGCGCCAGCGGCGAGCTTGCTTACCACGCCTTGGAAGTCATGCACGCATTCGAAAAGGCATCAAATTCCAAACAAACCGTCACCATCGAGTCCAAGCCCGGGCAACCCGCCGCCCTGCCCCTCGGCCTGATCGAAGGCCGGCTGGAGAATTGATCGAACGCCGCAACTGAAAGGGTGGCAGCATGGCTGCGATCCCTTCGGGATCGGCGATGTGGGGGGGCGGGAGTCCGGGGGTGTCGCTTCGCTCAACCCCCGGCTGCTGTGGGTGAGATGCCTTCGGCATCCCGCTTCGATAAGCGGTGATTCAGGTGGAGTTGAAATTGCGCCCGGCAATCCCCAGATGTATGGCCAGCGAACACGCATCGGCAGTTTGTAGTTTGTATGGCCAGCAATCGTGCTACGGCAGTTTGTGCTTTGTATGGCGAAGCCATTACACCTACAGCAGCCGGGGGGGGGGGGGGGGG
>JBGTCP010000601.1:0-2271 GCA_041748815.1 Chthoniobacterales bacterium | reverse complement strand
ATTAAATGCAGAGGTCGTTAGACCCGCACCCGACTTCACATTTTCCGTAGCCGGAGCGGGCATACGATCACTGAGTTCCCTGCGCGGTCAGCCGGTGATTCTTGTGGTTGGCAAATCTCCACGCGACCGCCAATTCCGCCGCCAGGTCGCACGGCTCGAGGAAGTCTATCGCACCTTCGCAGCACGACAGGTCGTCTTTGTTGCCGCATTCACTCAGAGCGATGGCGACCTGATCCGCTCAAACATCCCGTTCGTCGTAGCCTCCGATGGCCCCACCGTGGCCGCGAATTACGGAAGCGATGGCGGGTTTGTCCTCGCAACCATCGGCCCCGACGGGAATCTCGACCTCGTGAGTTCACGTCTGCATTCCGCAGCCATGCTACGTTCGGTGCTTGAGAACTCCTACGAAGTGGCAAAGACGAATCGCCGCTGGCCCTCCGAAGCTGATTTAAGCGGCAACTAACCGCCACGCAACTCAGCCGCTAGTCACCACACCCAAGGTCTCATGACGGCGGAGATTTATTTGATATTCGCTGTATTGGCAGCGACCATCGGGTTGTTTATTTTCAGCCCATGGCGTCACGACATGGTGGCGATGGCTTCGCTGCTCATCTGCGTATTGCTCGGGCTCGTGCCATCGGGTGTGGCCTTTGAAGGCTTCGGCCATCCCGCAGTCATCACCGTGGCATGTGTGTTGGTGCTCAGTAAAATGCTCCAAACCTCTGGTGCCATCGACATGCTGACACACAAGGTGCTGCCGAAATCCGCAGGTCCGTTTTTGACCATCAGCATACTCACTGTGATTGGTGCAGTCCTTTCAGCGTTCATGAACAACGTTGGCGCCCTGGCCCTGCTCATGCCTGTCGGCATCCAATACGCGACCAAAAAAGGCATCCCCATCGGCAAAGTCCTCATGCCCCTCGCATTCGGATCCATCCTTGGTGGCATGACCACACTCATCGGCACGCCGCCAAATCTCATCGTGTCGGGATACCGTGAAGAAGCCGGGCTCGGCTCATTCGGCATGTTTGATTTCACACCTGTCGGCGCGGCTGTGGCGATCACCGGCGTGCTCTTTATCATGCTGATCGGCAACCGGCTCATACCTGCACGCAATGGAACAGACGTTGCCGGATTTCACACAGGTGCCTATATGACTGAGGCTCGCATTACTGCAAAAAGTAAGGCAGTGAATAGTTCACTCCTTACGCTCGGACCGGAACTTGAAAAGGCCGACGCTCAAGTCATCGGTTTGGTGCGCAACAACCTCCGAGTAAGCGCTCCAAACCCCCGCCGGATCCTGCATGAAGGAGACATCCTCGTGCTTGAGGCCGAACCGGACGCCCTCAGCAGCATTCTCTCCTCTCTCAACCTCGAACTCGTGGAAGGCAAAGCTGACCTCAAACGCGAAAGGGAAAAAGATAGAGACAAGCCAATGGATAAAGACGAGGAGGAATCCGCCCCCCCACCGGAGTCCGAGATCGAAATTCAGGAACTCGCAGTGCGTCCTGACACAAGCCTCATCGGTCGCAGCGCCGTGCAACTTGAGCTGCGCACACGCTTCGGCATCAATCTTCTCGCGCTCTCGCGCAATGGCAAACGCTCCATCACACGCCTGCGCTCACAAACCATCCGCGCCGGAGATGTGCTGCTTATGCAAGGCATGCCAGGATCAATCAATGCGTTTGCTTCGGAATTTGGATGCGTTCCACTCGCCGAGCGTTCCATCCGGTTGCCCGATAAAAAAGTTTCACTGGCTGCGATGGCGATCATGGCAGGGGCGGTCGGCGGAGCTGCCTTTGGCCTGCTTCCGGCTGCCATTTCATTTGCTGCGGGAGTCCTGGTCGCAATGGCATTTCGACTAATTCCCCTGCGAGCAGTGTACCAATCGGTGGATTGGCCCGTAGTTGTTTTGCTGGGTGCATTGATTCCGGTTGCCGGTGCCATCGCAAGCACCGGTGCCGCCGAACAGCTTGCCGGCGGGCTGCTCTATGCCGCCGGCAAAGACAATGTGGTCCTCATCCTCGCACTGTTCCTCGTCATCACAATGACACTCTCCGATTTCATGAACAACGCTGCTACTGCCGCAGTCATGTGCCCCATTGCCATCAGCACCGCTGCGCAACTCAACGTGAATCCCGACTCATTCCTCATGGCGGTGGCCATTGGAGCATCCTGCGCATTCCTCACCCCGATCGGCCATCAAAACAACACACTCATCCTCGGCCCCGGCGGATTCCGTTTCGGAGATTACTGGAAGCTCGGACTCCC
>JBGTCP010000600.1:0-6244 GCA_041748815.1 Chthoniobacterales bacterium | reverse complement strand
CAGGCGGCATTGAAGCAGGTGCGCAAAGTCTTGATATGAAGGTTGATTGATGCGGGAGAAATTCCGGTCTGCACACAGTGATTCCGGTAGCCTATGAGCCTTTCAAATCGGAGATTTTCTATCTCGTCATCCGCCCCTGGTCCCAGGAATTCGAGAAAATGTTCAATTATGCCGGCATAGCGGTCAGATGTTGTATCGGCCTTCGCCCCCTGTTTATTCGCGATCCAAGACTTCACCCATTCCCGGATGGCGTACCTCGCAGGAAGCATATCGAGGTCGTGTAAGACACTGGTAATCAGATTCTGTAAGCGAGGCGGGGTAAGTTTATTTCGGTGGGCAAGTCGGCTGGTCTGTTCTAAAGCACTGCAGATAATTTCTGCCTGCTCTCTATCTGCTGTGTGAGTGCTGCTGAGCCCGCGAGTATGGCCCTGCTGCACACGTACGGGTTTCGTTCGCAAATGGCATCGGGAACAGGGATCCCGCGCCAACGCATCCATGACTATTTTGGAGGAGACGAGAAACAGCGATCCGTCCCTGATGGGGAAACAACCCTACGCATCCTCCAATGGGTATGGAGGGAGCTGTTCAAGCCACGCCCAATGAGCAAGGCGCTCCCTTTGACTGTGGACCAGCGCAGAGTTGAAAACTTGAGGTTTGCGTGGGCAGCAGCCCTTGCTCGACAGAAAGAGCTCAGGGCGAGCAGAATTGCCGACCTGCTTTCAAATAAAAATTTTTCCAAACAGCCTTCTTAGAAATTGGACAAACGGGTACAGTTGGACTGAAATTTCTTTTGTCTCAGCACTATTTTATACCATCAACACCATCTGTCACCACGTGACGTGCGGGAGGGATGAAGACCAAGTGTTAGCAGAACTGTTAGCAGTTGGACGCGGAATTTGGCGTAAACCCCTGATGGTGAAGGGAATGGCTCAGGACGGAATTGAACCGCCGACACGAGGATTTTCAGTCCTCTGCTCTACCTACTGAGCTACTGAGCCGTGTGAGGAAACGAGATACTCTGCGAACCGCAAAAAAATGCAAGCGGAGAAATTTAAAAAAAATCGCACAAAGATCTTGACCGATCCAATATTAGTAACCTTGATAGAAGACACTAATCCGTCGGCGTAGGAAAGCAGGGTGAAATTCCCTCACTGTCGCGCAAAGGTAAAAGTCCGGGTTCGAACCGGCGGAGAAAACCACACAGTCCTGAAATGGACAACGGCGTCGCGTCAGCGTCCGTGTGGGGGGAGTCCTTTTTTCGTCACGGGGAAAAGGCTGTCCTACGACACACCCCGTGCAGTTAGAAAATTAGAAAAGGACCCAAACGATGAAAAAATCGTTTATCTCAGCATTCATCATGGCCGCTTTGTGCCACGGCATTTTACTGCGCGCCGATGTCACCCTGGAAAGCCCGGCATATTCGTATTCAACCTATCACACGCACTCCGAATCTACTTCTGCGATCACATCGTTTGATCGAGGTTCCGATGGAAACCTCTACTACCAGGCCTCCACAGCCAACTTTACATTTGGAGGGATTCACAGCTGGAATGGGACCACTCAAAGCACGGTGATATCGGGAAACGAAAGCCTATTTTCCGGTGGAAGCGTCGTCAGCATCGACGACTACATTTATTTCAACACTAGTGACTTTATCGACCAGCGTGTGAGTAAATATGGCCCCTTGGGCGGAGCGCCATTGGAATCACTGGTTGGCACTCCCGTGAACTCGGGGCTTTATGGCCGCCACGCAGCTGAAATGTTCATCGCGGGAGCGCCTGGATTCGGGACAAACGAAATATTTTATGCAACACTGGACAGCTCGGGCAATTTTGCGAGGGCGCCCTTCTCTCTCGGTATCACGGTCGGCAGTTCCGGCCCCATCGCCTTTGATGGAGCTGGCAACATGTATTACGCGCCTGGCTTTCAGGACCTCAGGATCTATAAATACACTGCCTCTGATGTTGCTGCCGCCATTGCTGATCCAATGAATAAGTTCCTGCCTGCGGCGGCTGAGAGACTTTGGTATGATTACGAGGATGATTTCGCCGTCGCCGGGGGCACGGGAATGACTTTTGATGAAAATGGCAACCTCCTCCTCACGCTAACGGCATTTGGCGATCCCTCGTTCCTCGTACGGTTCGATGTGGATGGAGATGGGGCTTTCGGCGGCTTCAATACGATACTTTCCTCCACAGATCGCTTAGGCGATGTGCGTTTTGAGAATGGCTCAATCCTTCTCACCAACGGCAACACTATCCTACAGGTCGTTCCCGAGCCGGGCACACTCGGTCTTTTGGCCATGAGTGCTGCCGGGCTTGCCCCTCTGCGTCGGAGGCGCACCTCGTTTATGACAGCGGAGAGAAGATGAAAAATTATATTACAGCATCACACATCGCGCCACTCTGGGCGATGATGCTGATGGTAGCGGGCACCCTTATTTCCCATGCGGGCAACTATTCGCTCGCCTTGGACGATTCGGACAATCCTCACGATGCACCGGTGCCTGGATTTGTGGGCCCACACGGGGAGGGTAAGGCACGAATCCTCATGTCTGGAGGATCGTATCAAAATCCCGGTAATTTCGTAAACCCCCTATTCTTCGGATGGGCAAACGGCGTGAATCGCTACGAGCCTACACCAGACGTCGCCCCCGGTTGGTCAGACGCAACTGCTGCTATCGGTCCAGTGACAGGCGAACATTTCAATGTTGTGTCGCTGGGCGATTTAGATGCCGCCCAAATCATGTCTGGAGCTGCTCCGGGAAGCATCACACTCACCTTCCCGGATCCGATTCGCAATCGAACGGGAGCGGATTTTGTGGTCTATGAAAACGCTTATCTCTCGGCCGGAGGGGCGGGTGTCAATGGACAAGTCTTTGCGGAACTTGCGTACGTGGAGGTCTCCAGCGACGGGGTGCATTTTGCCCGCTTCTCCTCAGAGTCACTCACGCCCGGGCCGGTTGGGTCTTACGGGACCGTCAATGCGAGCAATGTCTTCAATCTCGCAGGCAAACATGTGAACAGCTATGGGAGCAGTTGGGGGACACCTTTTGACCTGGAGCAACTCAGCGTCGATCCACTGGTCACCGGTGGCCAGGTGGACGTAGATGAAATTACTCATATCCGCATCGTGGATATACCCGGCAACGGCAGCTTTTTGGATAGTGAGGGTCGCCAAATTTATGATGCATGGCTTACAATTGGCTCCGGTGGCTTTGATCTTGAGGCAGTAGGAGTGATTTCTAGGGATATGAACTTCGACCTTTGGCAGGATCAGCGCGGATTAACGGGCTCACAGCGGGGTGAAGAAGCAGATCCCAATGGCAACGGCATCTCCAACCTCATGGAATATGCCACTGGCAGATTGCCTCTTGCCAATGACGGCAGTTCAGCTGCCACCTACGAATACGACGATGGACGTTTGGCCTTGAGTTTCGTGCGCGATGAACGGGTTGCCGACCTTACTTATCAAGTCGAGGTGAGCGATGATCTGGATGAATGGACTGTGATCGCTGTCAGTTCTGCGGGAGGTCCATTTTCAGGAGTTAATGGATTTGCACCGCTCATTAGCGAATCCAGTGCGAGTCGCATTGCCAGCGTCGGAGTGCTGCGCGAGGTAACCGTCGACGACGTTGAGACCTCATCCACCTCACGTTTTATGCGGCTGAACGTCATACGCACTCCATGAGTTCCACCTTGCCAGGTCTGTTTCCGCGTAAGGACGGCTTTTCGCTAGTCGAGTGCCTGGTAGTGATTGCCCTGCTCGGCATGCTTGTGGCGTTGTTAATGCCAGTTCTCGCTAAAACACAGGAAAGGGGGTTCATGGTTCAAAGCATCAACAATTTGCGTCAGCTGGTGGCAGCGAATCAATCTTATGCAGCTGAGCACGGCCACTTCGCCCCTGCAAGCGACCAGTGGAACAATAAACGCTGGCATGGTGGGCGGACAGGTCCAGAATCTGCATTTGACCCAGCACAGGGTTTCCTGGCCGACTACCTCGGCGCATCCCGGCGCGTTGGTATATGTCCTCTCTTTTTAGAAATGACCAAAGGTTCTGACTCATTCGAGAATGGAACTGGAGGCTACGGATACAACTCTTCCTATGTTGGCGGGCTCCCTTCAGGCGGGTGGCAGAGTGATGGTGCACGCGTTAGCGCACGCACTGCACAAGTTCCACTCACCAAAACCATTATGTTCGCTACCAGCGGATACGCGACGGGAGAAGGCATTCAAGAATATCCCTACGTAGAGCCGCCCTTCTGGGACTTTGGAAACGGCCCCTCCCGGCACCGGCCATCGCCCAGCGTTCATTTCCGATTTAACGATCAGGCACTGGTCGGGTGGTGTGACGGCAGAGTAACTACCGAAAATTGCGATCCCAGAGAAGTTGGGTTTAATCCGCATCAGGGAGACGCAAATGCACAACAATTGGGATGGTTTGGTCCGGACGCGGAAAATGGGTTCTGGAATCCAAACCGCTCACCGTAACCATACTATGACAGTGATCCAACCAGCGAAAGCATCGCCGTGCCACAGCTCGCTGTCGGCACTGCGGTGTAGATTGAGAGGCGCGCACACTCAGCCACATCCGCTTCGCGTCCTGCCCGGAGGAGTGCCTTTCCATTCGCAGATGCCCGGAGCACGTCCTCTGCTTCGAGCCGGGCATTATCCGCAAAATCCGCTGCTAAGCGTGAGCCATCATCAGAATCTGAGGGGTTCAATCTTAGGATGAGCAACCCTGCAGAGTAGACATCCTCCAGTGCGAGGTCGCGACCAGTGCCTGCACAGATGAGGAGGAGGTTCTTTGCTGACGATACTTTCGCTGCAAGCGCATCGAGATTATTCAGGGCGCCCGCATACAGAGCATGGGGCGAGGCGGGTGCGGCGAGCGCAATCGTACCATTGGTCGTGGTCGTGATGATTATTTTGCCCGCAAGTACTTTGAACTCGGAAGGAGAATTCCCAACATCAAATCCCTCAATTCGATCCCCTCCCCGTTCGCCAGCCAGGATCGCGTGAGGAAATTTTTCTTTCAATGCTAGCGCCTCTGGGATTGTGCACACCGGCATGACTTCGGCTGCGCCATGCTCAATTGCGGTCACGATGCTGGAAGTCGCGCGGAGCACGTCAAACACCACGCACACTGTGCTGGAAAGATCCTCGGAGGCGAGGGATGGAATTTCCAGCGGATGAACAATGGTGCGGATATTCATGATTTTTTCCAGGTTTTACGGGCGTGGTGAAAGAGATATTGTTGTGCATAGCCGCCGTTGGGGCCGAAGTAAGATGCTGCAAATTCGCGCATCGTGGCCGGAGTCACTTTCCGCTTTCGCTTCAAATAGCGTTCCTTGAGAATACGCTCAATCCAGACATCCACGGGGAAAGCGCGCACCCGTTCGTAGGCAAAAAGCAGAACACAATTGGCAACCTTCTCCCCCACCCCTGGCACCTTGCACAGCTCAGCACGCGCGGCGTCATCCGGCATTGATCGGATGGATTCGAGGTCAACCTCACCCTCATGCACAGCTCTAGCAGCTCCGAGAAGGTGTTTGGCGCGATATCCCAGCGCGCAGGCTCTGAGATCCTCTTCTACAAGTCCGGCAACCGTGGCAGCAGCGGGATAAGTATGCAGCTGCGTGCCGTCGGAAGTCACAAGCGGCTGCCCGTATCGTTCACGCAGGATTTGTGAAATTTGCCGGATATGCCAAACCTGTTTCTGCGCGGAAGTAATAAAAGTGGCCAGACACTCCCAGACTGGCTGGCGCAAAATACGCATGCCTTTGCAAAAATCCACCGCCGCATCCAGCCAAGGATCTCGCGGAAATGAGGCAAGGATTTCCCGGATCGGATGATCCAATGAAAAGTAATGTGTTGCCAGTTGCGCCGTTGCTGCGTGGCTTTCAACACAGTCGGCCCTCGTTTGCCGAAGCCACACCGGGGCATCGCCACACAAAAACCAATGACCGCCATCAGGTGCAGGCTGATGATAAAAAATCTGCCCCGACTCCATGGTCATCGCGAGATCAAATGACTCGCAGGGAATCTCCACCAACGTCGCCATCAGCGCGTGAAGTAGCTGAGGTTTTCCAGCTCCAACGCGAGGTCCACGTTGTTAGTGACCACCCCGTCTGGCACTTGCAGAATGATTGGGGCAAAATTCAGGATCGCCTGAATACCATTGGCGACCAGTTGATTGGTCACTTCTTGAGCGACCGTGCCCGGCACGGTGAGGATCGCCATCT
>JBGTCP010000599.1:0-2628 GCA_041748815.1 Chthoniobacterales bacterium | reverse complement strand
TGGTCACCATGAAAAAGATTAGAAGCAGGAACGTCATGTCGATCATGGGAGCGAGCTGGAAGGAGACGTCTTCCTCAGTCCGCTTACGACGCCGTGTCATGCTTCCGCTTCCTCCTCCGCGTGCTCGCCGAGTGGCGGATGCTCGGCAGCGCCTTCCAGTTTGAGTTCACCGCTTAGCACATCGATGAGGAAGCTGGCCGACTTCTGGATGTTCGTGATCGCCATCATGAGTTTGTTCCGGAAGAAGAAGTACAGGAACATGGCGGGGATGCCGACGATGAGACCGCCGGCTGTGGTGAGCATCGCTGAGCCAATGCCGCCTGCGAGATCCTGGGGCTCCGAGCGTCCGGCGGCGAGTTGGTCGAAGGATTGAATCATACCGGTCACGGTGCCGAGCAATCCAAGCATTGGCGCGATGGTGGCGAAGACGTTGAGATAATTCACCCAGATCATATGGCGTGTTTCCTCTTCGTCGAGGGCCTCGGCGGCAGCCGCTTCCATGGAGGCCTTGTTGGCAAGTTCGCGCTCAAAATTTACTTTGAGAAGTGCTGCGGACATCGTGTTGGTGAATGAATTGGGATTCGTCCGGCAGAGTTCGTAGGCATTGCCGGGATCGCGGTTGCGCATGTATTGTGTGAGCGCATCGACCTGCGATTTGGGCTGCATCTTTTTTGGGCTGATTTGGATCAGGCAATAGGCACCGACGGCAATGGTGCCAAGCGAGCACAGCAGGATGAAATGCATGAGGAATCCGCCACCGTTGTAAAGATCGAGCAGGGATTTTTCGATGGCCGGAGCGGCTGCGGGCTCTGCGGCGGCGGCTTCCTCCTGGGCGATGGCGGGTGAGGCGCACAGAAAGCCCAGGCAAAGGATTGCGGGCAGGAGTCGGTGGAGCAGTGGTTTATTCATTGGTGGTTTCGGTAGGTGGTTTTTCGGGATTGATTTCTGTGAGGAGAGTGGATGCGAGAGGGGCTTCTGCCGCGTCGGGATAAAGTTCGACGATGTCATTGGCAAGCGCTGATGCGCGCTCGAGTTCGTTGGCTTGCTGGTAAAGTTGCACTGCCTGCCACATCCCGCGGGTCGCCTGTGGAGCCTCAGTGCCATGAAAGAGGTACGGGTGAAGGAGATAGTTGAGCGCTTCGTTGTAGAGCCGGTGCCGCTCGGGCCGCACGAAGATGTCTTCCTCCCAGCGGGGATTGTCCTCCATGAGCTGCGTGAACTCGCGATAGGCATTGTCGGCAAGCACGTAGGTCGCCTCGATAAGTACTGCGGGATCTTCAGAAGATGCGGCAAGTGTTTTAGCTTCTTCGACGGCCTCCTCTGCACGGCCAAGGCGGATCATTGCGCGTAGTTTGCCTTGCTTGGCAAGTGCGTTGCGCGTGGGGCTCCAGTCGTTTCCTTCGATATCGAGGAAAATGTCGTATCCCGCCTGCCAATCGGATTCGCGGGTGGAATTGATCAGCGCGTTGGCATAGGCAAGGCCGAAGGCACCGGCATTGGAATTTTCGATGGAAAGGAAAGGCTCTTTCGCAGTCCAGCGGCTGGTGATCTCGCCAAGTTTGCCGATCGGATTTGCAAGCAGCTCGGTTTCCTCCGGCCGCTCGGCGAAAACGACACGCTCGATTTCGTTGAGCGGAATGCTGACTTCTGCAGGGGGCTGATTGGTTATCAGTTGAACTTCGAGGCGCAGGAAACGGTCATCCATGGTCGTGATGCGTCCGGGTTGCAGCGCGCCATTGCGACGGAACACAACATCCTGATCGCCAGTCGCAGCGAAAGCGGGAAGCGCCAGGATCAGTGCGAAAAATGCGGCAACGGTTCTCACGACGCAGCGGCCTCCGGTTGCAGGGCCTTGAGGCGTTTGGCGGCTTCCTGAATTTCGGCGAGTTCTTTGAGTTCTTCGCGTCCGAGCATTTCCTGGTAGGTGAGGATTGCTTTCTCACGTTCGGCGAGTTTTTCAAATGCCTCGCCGCTGCGCAGGTACGCTTTGGCCACAACGTCGGTCCATCGACCATACATCACGTAGATGCGCTGGAAGTAAGGGACTGCAAGGGCAGGGTCGCCCTGTTCCATGTAAAGATCGCCGAGTTGATAAAGTGCATTTGCTTTATCACGACTGCTCACACCTTCAGCAGCGAGCAGTTTTTCAATGGTGGCTGTGGCGGTCTCGAAGTCTTTGTTGTCGGCTTCGATGTTTGCTTTTGAAAGAAGGATCTGGCCGTAAAGCGGCGAGCCCAGCGTCTCTCGCTCGAAACGCTCAAAGTGCTTAAGCGCCTCTTCCGGGTTGCCTTCTTCGAGCGCAAGCAGACCAAGGCCCGCAAAGGCGCGATCCTTTTGCGGCGCACGCGGATTCCATTTGATGAGGGATTCGTAGAACCGCCGGGCACGTTCGGGGTTTTTGGATTCACGTTGCGCGTCGCCGAGGTCCGCAAGCAGGAGCGGGCTGGTGGAATGCGGCTCGGGGTATTGCGAGGCGATGATGTAAAATTGCCGGGCCCGCTCCGGGTCAGTGCGGTGGAAAAGCTGGCCTTGCGCCCACGCGATGCGCATCGCCAGCACGGGTTGTTCGTTTTCATCCGCCGCATCGCGCATGGCGCGGAGCGCTTCGAGGTATTCAGCCTTGCCTTC